>JAMPXY010000030.1 GCA_023700945.1 Alphaproteobacteria bacterium
AGCAATGGTTTAGGATAACTTGCCAGAATTTGAATATCCTTGGGCATTTCAGCATAAGCCTGATCCCAATCCTCAAGCCATGCCAGTGTAAAAGCCTTCCAGTAGCCTAATTCACCAAAATCAGTCAGTCCCGGTGCGGAAAGATCCGCCCAGGATGTCTCGTATTTTCCTGACAATCCATACGCGGCACCACGCAATGCCAAATATTCGAGATTATCATTCAATTGCGGCATTTCATCTTCAGCAATAGCGAGGTAACCCAGCGCTTCCTGACCACGGTCATTGGCCACACCCATTTTGGCCAGAGTCAACAAGTCCTGAATCCGGGAGGCACCGTCCTTTGTCGAAAGTGTAGATTTAAGAATACGTTCATTCTCGGTCAGCGCTGTTAACCCGCCCATCATCCAACGACTGAAATCAAATATTTTTTTGAGATTGCCTACCGTAATGTCTTCCGATACCGGGCTAATGTCCTGCACATCTTCACGCATTAAACGGCGGCTAACATCCTTGTCACGCGACAGCGCCAGACCCGCAGGCCTTGTCACGCTAAGGCCCGGTGGAGCAAAGGTCACCTGCAAATCATCCACCTTGGGAATAATGACCGCACCCACCACTGCATTCATTGTGGCAAAGTCAACAAAATCCATCGCCTGTCCGGTGAATGCCGTTGAGGCATCAACCGCCACTACTTTGATTACATCTCCCGTCACCGGATGTGTCAGATCAATAATTTTGGTAATCCCTGTCATCGGCCAAAACATGGTGCCACCACGAATTAGCTGCCCATTGGCAAATTGACGATTGGCCTGTGTCTCCTTGACTTCCTTGTGGCTTGTAGGAATGACCACCCGCCATTGCAGGCCCCCGCCCTCGGCACGGATATCGCGGGCCACGCCCTGAGGAATTCTCATGCGATAAGCCGCTGCCCCGTTCCCCAGATCCATGCGTTCGAATGCTGGAAACAAGCTGGCTTTAGGTCCCGACAATTGCGGCGGCACGGTGGCACTGGCACGGTCAGTAACAATCCACAAGACGCCATTATCTTCAAAGGCAGACAATCCAAAAGCCTCAGTCGATGAAACCGTTATGACATGGGGATCAAAATCAGGCAACGCCTTCGCCAAGGCCGTTTTTTCTACTGATTCAGCAGGAACTGCTGGCACCGCCATTGCAGCCTGCGATGTTGTGGTAACAGTCCCCAGCTCGGCCTTTTTCTTGTCGACAGGGGGTGGGCTAGACGGCGGCGATTTAGCGGCAGCCGTTGAAGTCGCCTTCGGCATTTCAGCCTTGAATACGTCAACAACAATCTTGTTGCCAACCAAAAAGTGGCGGAAGGTACTTCCCTCATTGACGGCCAGTGTCACCACCTGCCCTGCCGTTGATACTGATTTGATAACATCATCCGCCTTTACAGCCGATGTATCGACAGTACCTTGACCTGATAAAGTAACAGCGATGATTCCAGCAGCGGTTTGCTGGACCTGATATCCTGATGCAGAGGCGCCTTCAAAAACAACCCTTGTATGGGTATCGTGCTGGCCAGAACGCACCAGCACAGTTGACTGGGCAACAACAGAGGTTCCCATAAGCGTAATCAGAGCGGTTGTCAGGAGCAACGTGCGGATCATATCTGGATTATACTATTGCTTTGCATGGATAGCTACGGCGCTCCCGTCTTGAGCGTAGGGACAATACTGATTTTCTCGCTACGTCCTGCGTAATTCATGATGACAATATCTACCCGTCGCGCCAGATCCTGCCTCTGGGTTTCGTCTTTAATCGCGGCCATATCCTGATAACGACCACTACCATAGCCGGAAATACTGATATCCTGCTCATAACCAACATTTTCCAGAATGGCGGAAACTTGGGCCGCCCTCGCCAAGGATAGCTCCCAGTTATTGCTATAGCTGTTACTCCCGCCTTCTATGGGTCGTGGGTCAGCATGACCCGCTATCTCAATCCTGTTACGCATACGTGCTAGAGAGCCACCCAACGTATAAAGCGCCTTGCGTCCTTCGGGCTTAACTGTGGCCTGCCCTGGCTCAAACAGCAATTCCTGTGGCAAGGAAAGAACCACCGCGCCAGGTTGCTTGATAAGCGTCACATTCGTTAACCCTGAGTTTTGATCAATGACTGCGCGCAGTAATTCTTCGAGGTAACGTACATCAAGCGCCCGGCCAAAATTGATTTTACTCAGATCAATGCTCTCTTCAGTGCCTTGTGCATATTGCATGCCATAGACTTTGCCGATTTGAGATTGCAGCGCCATTGAGATATCTTCCCATTCCTCGTGCTTGGGCTCAGTCATGGCGAACAGCATGACAAAAAACGTCAGCATCAAACCCATGATGTCGGTAAAGGTCACCAGCCAGATATAATTGGGCTTGGGCGAGTCGCCCAGACGCCGCCGGCTCATCTGGGTTTCCACCGGCTGGTTGAGATTATCTACCGCCTCCTGTGCAGTGTGGATTTCTCCCTTCTGGTGTTTTTTACGATTTTTAGCAGACGGGGTCACGGTGACGGCTCCCGCACTTCGCCCAACGGATTATATGGAACATGGGGGCGAAACAAGATTTCGACCATTCCCTCATCACCTTTTTCCATACCAATCGTCATCAGCTTCTGCGGTAATCCCGCATTCTCCAGCGCTTGCGCGACATCACCTATCTGCTTCATGGTTGCAGTCATTCTTTGCGGCTGCTGGTTTTGGATAGTGGCGGGATTTTGATCAAGCTGAACAAAAACATCCATACGATAGGTATAACCAGACATCTCGGCACGCAGCAAAGATACCAGAGTACGTAAAAATTCCTGCGCACTACTGCTCTCACTATCAATTTTATTGACGGCCTCTGAAAATGCGTCGTACTTCATCCGCAACAGAAGAGTACCCGTATTATCATCTTTTTTGACATCTAAGCCAGCAATCCGGGATGAAAACATCGCCTCGAGTTTGTCGATCGTGCGGCCCTCTCTCACCTGTAGCTCATCTGACGGATTAGACGAAGGTTGCCAAACAACATCTTGGTTAATTTGGGTAGCAAAAGCCGATTCAATACTTTTCATCAGCGGGCGTGCTCTCTCTTCCTTTATCACTGAAATAGAATTCAGCACGATGAAAAAGGCGAGCAGAATAACAAACATGGATAGCCCCGGTATCTGGCTGCCCAGTGAACGGCTCGAGTCTTCTTCAATTTTACGACGGCGGCCACTCATAACATTCTCTTTAGTCAGCGTTAGACTATTGTGGCGGCAAAGCAGGTAATTGCTGCTGTTGCGCCATCAAGATGGTAATTGTTCGCGCCCGCTCAGGGTCCATTTCCGCAAGGATGGGTGAGGATTTCCGCTCCGACATTTTGGTCAGAACTTGCAGCAGGACGTCGGTATCAAGCGTATTGAATATCCGCGCAGCATCCTTGGCCTTCATCCCTTCATAGATACGGACAAGACTTTGTGTGCGCGCCACTTCTTCTTCGGCTTGCTTGACCAGCAAACCTTCAATTTCTCCGCGCAAAGATGTCAGTTCTCGTACTTTCTGATCCAACTCACGCTCGGCTGCCTCCAGCAACGCCTGACGAGTTGTCAGTGCTCGTTCGCGCTTCTCAATATCTTCACGCCGCTGTGTCAAATCTTTGTACAGGCTTTCCTGCACGCCAGAATAATTAAAATCTTCTTCACCGGCATCCCTCCACTGAGGCTTACTACCCTCAGCATCAGGACTATCCTGAGCAATAGTCGGCAGAGAAATTTCACCAGGAACCGATTCAGGAGATTTGCCCGCACCCTCCTCATCATGAGCTATTGTCGCCTGAGCATCAGCACTCGGGCTAGGCAATGGCGGTGGTGTGGCGGCATGATCATCTTTCATTTCCTGCTGTGCCAGTGCTGAACCTGCATGCGTAAACCCGGTAACAAACTCACCCAGACGCACGGTAAAACAAAGGCTCGCCACAACGACCAGTAAGGGCATCAGTCGTAAACGTTCCGACAGCTTTCTTGCCATCCCTAACGCCCTTTCCGTGACTGCAGAGCTTCCAGCAATTCGCGCTCGGCCAGACTAGCCCCCGCTTCACTGCCCTCCACCGTTACTTGTTGCGCCAATTCAGGGTCACGGATAGCAAAACCAGGAAACTCCTCGCGTTCGCTCTTTGCCCGATGCATCGGCCCTGACGACTCAGGGACGGGTTGGCGATGTCGATCTGCTGAGCGGTCCAGACGATCAGCGATATTATTGGCACCACGTGTCATAATTTCAAGATCATCCCCAACCGCCTTGGCTTCATCCAGATGCTGCTGTAGTTCGCGTGACACATCGCGAGCCGACATCTTTAGTGTTTCAATTGATTTTTCAGCCTTGCTGATCTGCATGGTCAAGTCACCAATCAGCTTTTGAAGATCCTGACGGCTTTCCCGAAACATGCGCAAATGCACAGACAAGCGAACAGCAAAAAAAATCGTGGCGCCCAAAAACAAGAGAACCAGACCATCCAGCACCATCCCCAAAAGTGCCTCATTCATAGCTCATCCTCTTTCTCAGGCGGGATATATCGTTCAATCTGGACCGCAATATAGCCTTGTTTTTGACCAACTGGACCGCGGAACATCGGAAATGTACCGCAACGCAATTCGAGTTCATCATCTGTTGTTGTATTAAACATGACGCGTGAACCGATTTTCCAGTTCAGGACATCTTGCAGGCTGGTAGTCTTTTCCCCCAGAACTGCCTGTAACTGAACATCGGTTTTATACAACTCTTGGGTCAGGTGGTTTTCCCAGATCGAGTCACGACCAAACTTTTCCCCCATGAACATCTGCAAAAGCAATTCACGGATAGGTTCGAGCGTCGCATAAGGAATAAGGATTTCAACACGACCGCCACGATCACCCATATCAACACGCAGGCGCGCCAGAACGCAGGCATTACCCGACTGAGTAATCGTCGCAAATCGCGGATTAGTCTCCATCCGGTCGAGAGAAAAACTGACAGGTGACAATGGATCAAAGGCCGACGACAGATCGCTTAAAGATACGCCGATCATCCGCTCGACCAGCTTGGTTTCAATTGTGGTGTAAGGGCGGCCTTCAACACGGATCGCGGGCGTGCCTTTGCGACCACCGAGCAAAACATCCACTACTGAGTAAATCAGAGCCGAATCTACCACCAGCAAGCCGTTATTGTCCCATTCCTCGGCCTTGAACACCGAGAGCATCGCCGGCAGCGGAATCGAATTCATGTAATCGCCGAAACGCACCGTTGACACTTGATCAAGAGAGACCTCGACGTTGTCGGAGGTCAGATTACGCAGGGATGTCGACATCAGACGCACCAACCGGTCAAACACGATATCGAGCATCGGCAAACGCTCGTAATTGACCATGGCGGAATTAATCAGCGCCATCACACCGGAAGTTTGTTCACTGCCCCCGGCGTCATCATCAAAACCGAGCAAGCTGTCAATTTCTTCCTGATTAAGAATCCGGGCGCCGCCATCATCCCCGAGATCCGCGTCAAAACCGGGCATGGCATCACCACCCCAAGCATCATCGCCTGCATCAGACGATCCCGCAGCCTGCTCCATCGCCGCCAGCGCGGCGCGCTCTTCTTCGCTCATCTGCGCCAGCTCATCGGCGTCAATATCCATAAGTCAAACCTCGTTAACAATCCCTGATCTTGGCTATTCAAGGATCATACCACTTACTCTAAGCCTTTATTGTATCAGGATTTCCTGAAACAGCACATCCTTGACTTCAACCGGATAAGCCGCCGCATTCACCCGATTAAGCAGCTCGATCTGTAATCTGTAAATTCCCGCAGAGCCGCGCAAATCCTTGACCCGCAATTCCCTGAGATAGGTCTGAAACTGGTCGACTACGCGCGGCATCACCGCTTCTATCGCCGCCTTGTCAGCAGGGTCCTCAAGTTCCAGTTGCACGCTCAAACGCAAATAACGCGGCTGCCCCTCAGAGGTCAGGTTGACCAGCATATTCGGGATCTGAACAAAGGCCCCGCCCCCGGCCACTTCTTCACCGTGCTCCCCTTTTTCCTTTTTCTTCTCGACCTTCTTGGCGTGACCGGCATCAGCACCCGCATGCTCCTCACCTTCCACAACGTCTTCTTGCCCCTTGCCCAAAACCTTGTCGAGCATGCCGCTAAAGTAGAGTCCCGCCCCACCGCCGCCTAGCAGCAGCAAGGGAATAACTGCAAAAAGAATGATCTTCTTGGCATCAAGTTTTTTCTTACCGCCCTCGGCACCACCTTCAGCACCGCCCTCTTCGGCAACCTTGTTCTCATCTTCCGGCAAAGGTTTGATCGCCATGGGTTACTCCTTAAAGGGGGTTTTTAATCAATGTGCACATCAGAATCAGGCAACATCTTCATTATACTCAAAAAAACATGGCAAGAACCCGACATTTATAAAGCCCCTAAGCCAAAGAGTGCCATAAGCGGAAATTTTTGCCATGCACCCGGCTTTTACGGAATTCCATCGAGGCGTCGGGTCGCCCTCCCTCCCGCTCCTACAATCTAAGTCATTGATAATAAATAAAAGGTGGATATGGCACAACCCATGCATAGGTCTTCTCATGAGAAAAGCCCACACAGGGCCTTCACAGACGAAAACGGGTAGAATTGCCATGGAAAACAGTCTTTATATTGGTTTGTCGCGGCAGATGGCGCTGCAGGAACAGATGGATGTTGTCTCCAATAACATCGCCAATCTGACCACACCCGGCTATCGCGGACATAATATGGTCTTCCTTGAATACCTATCCAAACAGCGCAATGCCGAAAAAGCTGGTAACGATTCAATCTCAATGGTTCATGACTATGGTCAGTTCATGAGCACCGAAAATGGCCCGTTGCGCAGCACCGGTAATCCGCTTGATGTGGCCCTTGAAGGCCCCGGCTTCCTTGGCATCCAGACCCCTGAGGGCGTCATGTACACCCGTGCAGGAAATTTACAGCTGAACGGTGCTGGCGAGTTGATCACAGGATCCGGCCAACTGGTAGCCGATGCTGGCGGTGGTACGATTGCCGTCCCCGCCGATGCCACAGAGATCAAAATTGCCCGCGACGGAACGATTTCGACAGATCAAGGACAGCTCGCTCAATTGATGGTGGTTGAGTTCGACAACCCGCAAACGCTCGAGGCCACCGGTAACGGTCTCTATAAAACCGAAGAACCCGGCACCCCGTCAGAAAACACCAGAGTGATGCAAGGCATGATCGAAGGCTCAAACGTCAATGCCATTTTCGAGATGACAAGATTGATCGACGTCTCACGCGCCTATCAATCAACGCAGCGAATGCTGCAAAACGAACATGACCGTCAGCGCAGCATGATCCAGACGCTGACACGGACCAACTGATGAATAATCGAGATGACAAAGGAGATCTAAAATGCGTTCGCTAGATATCGGTGCTACCGGGATGCATGCCCAGCAGACCAACGTGGATGTCATTTCCAACAACATCGCCAACATGACCACCAGTGGCCACAAACGCCAGCGCGTGGATTTTAAAGATCTGATTTATCAAAATATTGAACGCCCCGGTGCACAATCATCCGATGTCGGCACCATGCTGCCCTCCGGTCTGCAACTGGGTCTCGGGGTACGGGTCAATTCAGTCTACCGCATCCACGAGCAAGGACCGATCCAAATGACGGAAAATCCGCTGGATCTGGCGCTGCTGGGTGACGGGTTCTTTCAAATCCAGCGCCCCGACGGCGAAATTGCCTATACACGTTCAGGTGTCTTTCAGGTGAGTGCCAACGGTGAAATTGTGACCTCACAAGGTTATCTGCTCGAGCCCAATATCGTGGTACCGGATGATGCCATCTCGGTCGAGGTCAATTTAAGTGGTGAAGTCTTTGCCCAGATCTCAGGTCAAACCGCCATGGTCAATCTGGGACAGATCCAGACCGCCAATTTCATTAACCCGGCAGGGTTAGAAGCCGTAGGTGATAATTTATTCCTGGAAACTGAAGCCTCGGGCACGCCACAAGTCGGCATTCCCGATACCGAGAATTTCGGTGCTATCCGTCAGGGCGCTCTTGAAAATTCTAACGTCAATGTGGTTGAAGAAATCACCCAGCTGATTACTGCCCAGCGCGCCTATGAAATGAATTCGAAGGTCATCCAGGCCAGCGATGAAATGCTGCAAACCGTAACCCAGTTGAGATAACCCGTAACAGGTAGGAAAATATGCTGAAAAATGCCCTGATCTATGCCGATTTTGGCTTCCGCGTGTTGGTGCTTTTGACCTGCCTGACGTTTGGGTTGTTATTCTTGTTTGCCGGTGCCCGTGTGGCACTGGCCTCGACCCTGCGCCCTGTCAGCGTTATCAATGATAATGTTCTGCGAGTAGGTGATATCTTCGAAGGTCTAAGCGAAGATAAAGCCAATATTGTGCTGGGTCCGGGCCCGCAACCCGGTAAGGAAATGGTATTGAACGCAACTACATTGATCAGAATTTCTTCAGCACTGGATCTGTCATGGCAGCCCCAGACTACCGCCGACCAAATTACCATCCGCCGTGAGGCCACAGTCATCGGTCGCGATATCGTCCAAAGTCTGATTGAAGAAAAGTTGTTCGAAAACGGATTGAATGATGAATATCACCTCACTTTGCCAACCAGTCTCGGTGATATTATTCTCCCCGCAGATATGCCCGCACAAGCCGAGGTAACAAGGTTCAACTTCAACCCTGAAAAAGACACTTTCGAAGCCGTGATTGCTGCCCCGTCAGCCAGCAATCCGCTTCGTGAGATCAGTGTCAATGGCTCAATTGAGCGTATGATTGACATCCCTGTGCTTAAAGATGGATTGAAAAACGGCAACATTATCGGTAGCGCCGACATCGACTACATCAAGATTTTACAAAAAGATGTCCAGCGCGATTACATCATAGATTCTCAAGAAATGATAGGCATGACACCACGCCGGATGGCGGCCGCTGGCAAACCCATACGCGACCTCGAGTTAGAAAATCCGCAGATTATTGCCCGTGGTGCCGCTATTACTTTGATTTACAAAGATGGCCCCTTAACCTTGAGCGCCCGCGGCAAATCCATGCAGAACGGAGCTCGGGGAGATCTTATCCGAGTAGTGAACATGGCCTCGAACCGGTCATTGGAAGGCTTGGTCACCGCCGAGAATGAGGTCGTGGTCTCCCCCTGAGATCAGACAAGTAATAATACAAAAATTGAATAAAGGAGTAGGTAAGATGATCAAAACAAACAAAATAAGCGGGCTCATGCTAATGCTGGCAACCTCGACGTTGCTAACTGCCTGCGGCTCAACTCTGGATCGTATGGCGCAAGTCGGCCAGCCACCGCAAATGACCCAAATCACCAATCCGCAGCTAGAGAATGACTACCAGCCGATTAGCATGCCCATGCCTGCCCCACAAATGGTCGCCAAGCAACCCAATTCTCTCTGGCAATCAGATAGCAAGACCTTCTTCAAGGATCAACGCGCCACGCAAGTCGGTGACATTTTGACTGTTCTGGTTGATATTGAGGATGAAGCTGACATGAAAAATAAAACCCAGCGCAGCCGCAGCGGGGAAGAGGATGTCGGTCTCGATAATTTCCTCGGTTATGAAACTGCACTGGATCAGGTTTTGCCAGGTGCAGTTGATAACACCAATCTGGTAGGTTTTGACAGCAATACCGCCACCAAAGGCGACGGCAAAACTGAACGTGAGGAATCGATAAAATTGCGTCTGGCTGCCGTGGTCACCCAGCTTTTGCCCAACGGCAACATGGTTATTCAGGGCAATCAGGAAGTCAGGGTCAATTTTGAGAAACGTGTCCTCAATATAGCTGGCATCATTCGCCCGCAGGATATTTCAATCGACAATAGTGTTACCTATGACCAGATTGCCGAAGCCCGGATTGTCTATGGCGGCGAAGGCCAGATCACCGATCTGCAACAGCCACGCTATGGCCAACAGGTTTACGACATTCTGATGCCGTTCTAGTTTCCCCCTGATCTGGTGGCAGTGCCCATAGCCGCCAGATCGCAACTACCCACCTACCCCTAACCACCTGGCCCGTCGCAAGACGGGCCTTTTGTTATGAGGAATAGACAGAAAAAACAAACGGCCCCCACAGGGGCCGTTTTATATCATGTGCCTCTTCCGCCCTTATTCATCTCGATGAACACGTTCCATGCGCTCATGGCGCTCTTGTGCCTCAAGGCTTAAGGTTGCGATCGGGCGGGCATCCAGCCGAGCCACAGAAATAGGCTCACCCGTTTCCTCGCAATAACCATAGCTATCATCATCAATGCGTAAAATAGCCTCATTGATCTTTGAAATCAGCTTGCGTTCGCGGTCACGAGTACGTAATTCCAGCGCGTGATCGGTCTCGGCTGAGGCACGGTCAGCCAGATCAGGCTTCTGCAGCTCAGTCCCCTGCAATGTATCGTGGATGGTCTCCAGTGATTCACGCAGCAATTCGGCACGCCACTCGATCAATTTCAGGCGGAAGTATTCCTTCATCACCGGATTCATAAATTTGCCCTTGTCCTTTTTCGGATCGTAATCCTGTGGGACAATCGTGCTGTTTGGTGCTGACATGGTTCTACAACCCCTTCACATAAAACAGAAAAGTCAGAAACTTCGGAAATATAAGAGTTTCGTCACGAAGCGACAAGCGGGAAATGATCCCCTACTGCGGATTATCCAGCGCCTTGCACAGCTTGGCGATTTCAATTTGCGCCCGCAAGTCTATTTCATCCAAAACCGCATGCAGGCGCGGATCCATGATTTTCTCGCGGTGAGAAGCCACCACATCAGCAATATCGATAATATGACCAACCGTTAGACTGCCCGTCAAGAGCGCAATCCGCATATTATCAAGTTCTGTCAGTATGTTATCGGCTCGCAATTGCATCCGCTGACGCGCGGCCCGTTCGGTCGGGTCTTCAACCGCCTGTGCCGCAAGCAACGCATCAATCGAGGCAATCGAATGCGTCGCCGCCGCACCGCGGGCCTGCTGCGTCCCGCCGGTAATCAGGCTACCAAAAGAACCATCGGCGGATGACACATTCGCCTTGCCTTTGGTATTCGAGGTTGCATTGGTACGGCCGGGGCCTTCGATTTTCATGAGGATGCTTATTCCAGAAAGAAACAACTGACACATCTATATTATAGCGCAAAATTCAATTTATGCAGGCTGGAAAAATTTACCGGGTATGGCGCTGTGTCCGGCATCCGGATGTCCGGCAGCAAATTCATCATAACCAATTGATATCATTATAAAATATTTCAGGCACGCGTTGGCATGACTTTCGCAAGTTCCCATGACAGGACGACTGATCCGCAGCCGTCTACTTTATGGGAAACGTTAGTCATGAGCCTGTCATATATAAAGACAATCGCTGTAACACTCGTGGCCTCCTTGTGTCTGGCCAGCATCACCGCACCTGCCGCCGCCAATACGACACGCATCAAGGATATCGTCGAAATTGAAGGTGTACGCGACAACCAGCTGGTCGGCTATGGTCTGGTCGTAGGACTGAACGGCAGTGGCGACAGCCTAAAAAATTCTCCTTTTACTCAGCAAAGCATGATCGCCATGCTCGAACGTCTGGGTGTGAATATCAAAGGCAAAAATCTCAACGCCGGTAACGTCGCCGCCGTCATGGTTACCGCCACCCTGCCCCCGTTCCAAAATCAAGGTTCACGGATTGATGTCAGTGTTTCTTCGCTAGGTGACGCCAAAAGTCTGCAAGGCGGCACTTTGCTGGTGACACCACTGTTGGGGGCCGATGGAGAAGTCTATGCCGTCGCCCAAGGCCCACTGACAATTTCCGGCTATTCTGTTGAAGGCGACGCCGCCACCTTTGTGCGTAATATTCCTACATCGGGCCGCATCCCGGGCGGGGCGATTATTGAACGCGAGATACCGTATGTCCTGGCCAACCATAACGATCTCCGTCTGACCTTGAAAAATCCTGATTTTACGACGGCCCGCCGGGTTGCCCGCGCCATCAACGGATTCATGTCTACACCCATCGCCACGGCAGAAAATTCCACCAGCATCAAACTGGTCAAGCCTGCCAGCTACAAAGGTTCGATCGTTGACCTGATTACGGATATCGAGCAATTGCCAGTCCAGCCTGATCAGGTTGCCCGTGTGGTGATTGATGAACGCAGCGGCGTAATCGTCATGGGTTCGGACGTACGGATCAGCACCGTTGCCATCGCCCAAGGCAGCCTGACTATAAAAATCACTGAAACACCGCAGGTTTCACAACCCAATCCGTTTGCCGAGCAAGGGCAAACCGTCGTAGTGCCACGCACTAATATCGACGTCAACTCCGGTAGCGATGTCAAACTGGGCGTGCTGGATGGCGGTGTCACCTTGCAGGATCTGGTTACAGGCCTGAACAAACTGGGCGTATCTCCGCGCGACACCATTACCATTCTTCAGGCCATCAAGACAGCCGGTGCCCTGCAGGCAGAAATTACCACGATGTGAGAATAAACATGAACGAACTATCACTAATGATATCGGCACCGCATCTGGGAATCAGTAAATCTGATACCGCGCTGTTCAAAAAATTACAGGAACAGCGCACCACTCAGGTGCCGCCTCAGGATTACAGCAACCTAGAGATTAAGAATCTTGAGCAAATTGAAGCCAAGGCCCGCGACTTTGAAGCCGTCTATCTGGCCGAAATGATGAAGCCTCTGTTTGAAAGCGTGGATGTCGACCCCTTGTTTGGCGGCGGCAAAAGCGAAGAAATCTTCCGCGGCATGATGATTCAAGAATATGGCAAGAAAATTGCAGAGACAAACAGTGTCGGCCTCGCCGATTTCGTCAAAGGCGAATTGATCCGCATCCAACAGGAGGCTCAACATGGCAAACAGTAATATCACCGGTAACAATGTCCCGACCCGGAACCCGGCAGTCATACTGGATCAGAACCCGAATACTGCTATCCAGCAAATGATGGATGCTCTCGACGCCCTGCGCCATGTTTATAGCGAGGAAAATCAAGCTCTTGAATCCGCTGATACTCGTCGCTTTATGGATCTGCAGGAACGAAAAATCAGCGCTGCCCAACATTACCATGACACCGCCGCACAAATCATCGAACACCGGGAGAAATTTGCCAAAGCTGACCCGGCACTGCGTCAAAGATTACAGGCCATGCATGCTGATTTCAGCAAAATGACCGAAACCAATCTTTCCGCACTGGAGCGCCTGAATAAAGGCGTCAAAAGACTAGGCGACCGTATTGTAAAAAGTGCCCGCGATGCCGCTATGCGTGATGCCACCAATTATCGCCGCAACGGCACACTGCACCATCAGGATCGTCCAGTCTCCATGGGTATTAACGAGTCAGCCTAGGGTTCGCCCTCATAGCAAAAAGGATAGGGAATATGAATACCAACGCTTTGCTGATAACCCAGATTGCAACCCCGCCCTCAGCCGCAGGAAAAAACGGCCCAACGGGTGGAGGCAACATGGCACAGGGGCTGAGTGGCGTAAGCTTTATCGATCTTATTTTTGCACAAATCACAGCCTCAACCAAGGACTCTGCCTCATCACCTCAAATGTCACTGACAGCATCATCTATTGAGTTAAAGCGGCAAGAGTCGATTGCTGGATCTGATGAAAGCGCTATTCTGGAATCACTGCTGGCACAGCTTGATACAGATTCAAGCGCTCTCCTCAATGCCGGAACTATCGATGTGTCACTGCCGCAGCCGATTACTCCGATCTCGGATCCCACTCTTGATAGCGCCGTAACCAAAAATATCATAGCAGACAATCCGAACAGTTTTTCCGGCATCGGCAGCCTGAGGAGCTATCTCGACAGCCTGCTGCAAGGCCTACCACAAGAGCAAAGACCCGGACAGAACCTTACCCTGTCCCCTGAAGCCAAAGCAGGCTTCAAGGATTTTATGGCCCAACTCAAGAACCATCTCTCAAGCCATAAAGCCGACGGCGAAGCGAGCCTGATTGCCACCGGGCTGTCTCCTGAAGATATGACCGTATTGATGCAGGCAACAGACAACGGCCAGATACCCTCAGATCAGCTCATGGTCAATTTGGTAGCCCCCGTATCTGCCACCGAACAGCTAGCAATTTTGCTACCCCGTGCCCTGATTGCCATTCAGGAACAATCTCAAAAATCCAAAGATTTTCCTGCTCAGGAATCCTCCATACTGACAGATGACGAAACAGCCGCCGCACTGAACGCACTGGTGATCGGTAACTCTGCTGATCTAGGCGGCCATACAGAGGCCAATCCAAAAAAACCATCAATTGATACCGTAGCTCTGCTGCCGGGCGGCGTCAGTGCTGACGCCGAACATGCGGCCGGCAAAGGCCTATCGCAGGCCCTCGAACAGCTTAACGAAAATATGGAAAAAGCGACCGCTGATGGGAAAAAAATTCCTGCCGGACTGCAAAATGCCGCAGAAAAAATCCAAAACAAAATCGGGGCTGGCCTCAGCACCGTCACCCAACCTGTCAGCGGCAGCATCGAAGCAACCAATAACTGGCAAGAAGTTTTTCCAGAAGGCATTGACCCTGCGAGCCCCTATGCCGCAGCTCTGAAACCCGGCGGCATGAACGCAACAACAACCTTAACCAGCCTGATTCACAATGCACCCCATGCGTCCAACCCGCATCCAGCCACGCAATCTGTAGCAGCCACGATTAGCAAACTTGCCAGCAATGGTGAGGACAAAGCCTTCACGATCAAGCTTGATCCCCCTGAACTCGGGCGCGTCGAAATCAAAATGATGATCGACAAGAATAACGCAGTCAAAGCTCACCTTGTTATCGAAAAGCCAGAAACTTTCATGATGCTCCAGCGCGATGCACAGGTTCTGGAACGATCCTTGCAAGGGATTGGATTAGATACAGGCGATGGCGGCCTCAGCTTCGAACTTGCCCAGGACAATATGTTCCAGAACGAGGGTGATCGTGGTGGGGAGCGTTACCAGTCAGGCAACAAGACGACTGGTGATACCGACAGCGCCGAAACCTTGATGGAAACGACAATGACATGGCATGTCGATCCGGATACGGGCATGCAACGTTACAACATTCTGGCTTAGACGCTAAGGCACAGAGGTTTAGGAGAATATAAAATGGCATCGGATGTCACACTGAGCGGAGCAATCAACAAGGCGCAAAATACAGCGCAGCAATCTGTCAAACTGGCGGAAGATTTTACCCAGTTCCTGACCTTGCTCACAACACAATTGCAGAATCAAGATCCGTTGAGCCCTATGGATTCAACTGAATTTACCAATCAACTGGTGCAATTCAGTCAGGTGGAACAATCGATCAACACCAACCAAAAATTGGACGATCTTCTATCACTGCAACTAGGCAGCATCTCCAGTGTGGCACTTGGCTATGTTGGTATGGATGTCACATACACGAGTGCCGAAATGAACTGGGACGGCACAGAACCCGTCAATGTCAATTACGGTCTGTCAGCCCAAGCTTCAGTTGCCAAGGTTAATGTCTATAAAGAGGATGGCACACTGGTGCGAAGCATGGATGCCCCAAAATCACCGGGCGCACAGTCCGTCATATGGGATGGCAAGGACAATAACGGCAACGTGATGGAAGCCGGCACCTACAGCGTCAAAGTAGAAGCCGCCGATAAAGATAGCAAGCCCATGACCGTCAGCACAGCCGTCAGCGGTAATGTACGCGGCATCGAGTCACAAGACGGTGTGGTTTACCTACTCGTCGGCGAGCGGGCGATTGCGCTGAATTCTGTCATCAATGCCAGCATACCCAAGCCCACAACACCAACCACCACAACACCGAGTTAACAATTTTCGATCTAGCAGCAGATCAACTTATTCAACAGGAGGCGTAAAATGAGTCTTTTCGGATCACTTTTCACAGGCGTATCAGGTCTGGGCGCACAATCGCAATCCACAGCGATGATCGCGAACAACATCGCCAACGTCAACACGATCGGCTTTAAACGCTCGGAAGCGGCTTTTTATAGCCTCGTCACCTCCGAGGGTCGTTCTTCTCGTTACTCTCCCGGTACCGTCGCCGTGAACCGCGTCCAGCGCGTTAATCAGCAAGGCCCGATCCAGCAAACCGGATCAACCACTGACGCCGCCATTTCTGGCAACGGCATGTTCCCGGTCAAGCGCGATGCGATTGACGGTCAAGAGTTTCTCTATACCCGCAGCGGCTCCTTCAGCGAAGATGCCAATGGGCAACTCCGCAATACCGCCGGCTTCGCGCTTTATGGTTGGCCGATTGACGCTAATGGCGATATCCCGTCTGCATCAGGCGACCTGATCTCTTTACAACCTGTCAACGTCGCCTTCCTTGGCGGTCTGACACGCCCGACATCCAGCGGAGAAATTTCCCTAAACCTCAACGCTAGTGAAATTGATACCACATTAGCCAACATAGCCACCTCGCCCGCAGATTTTTCTCGTGGCATGACGGTTTATGACAGTCTGGGTTCTGCGCAAATTCTAACCTTTGAATACACCAAAACTTATGGTCCGCAAGGAACGTCCGCTGGCAGCATCGGCGACCTAGCTGCTACTGACAGTTTGGTAACAGACCTGGGCCTGACAGATGGCCATCAGTTCAGCATCGCCTTTGATGGCGGCGTACCCGTGGTCATGGAAGTTTGGGATGGGATTGGCGTAGCACCTGCTGGTGCAGTCCAGACCATCAATGATATTATTACCACTATCAACGCTATACCCCCTGCGGCACTCGGCGATCCCCAGCCGATCCAGGCCTTCTTAGGCAATGACGGCGAACTGGTGTTCCAGCGCAGTGAATTTCAGGGCGGCGCAGCTGAAGAGATCACAATTGCCAACGTTGGCCCTGGCACAGCCCTGACCGGCCTTGGCATGGTGGCAGGCACCTATGCTTCCGATGACTTGAACTCGGCGGCGTTTGATAACGGTGATCCGACATCTCCGCCTTACAGTACCGAAGGCTTTCCAGCCTTCCAGAACCTGCCCAATCCGCCAAATGCCTCTTACAATAACCGCGGCTGGTGGAACTTGCGAATTGTTCATCCGGATGGCACCACGCTTAGCAACGGTTTGCTTAACTTTAATGGCGATGGTTCTCTGAACGCCCTCCCGGATAGCAACGGCAATGTTGATATCAACTTGACTCAAATCGACTGGGGTAATGGCTCATCGCCACAAAATATCGACCTTGATATTGAGCGTTTTAGCCAGTTCTCCGGGAGCTATAACGTGATTTTCTCCGACCAGAACGGGGCCGAGCTTGGACTGCGTACCGGGATCGAGATTACCCGTGACGGATATATCGTTGCTCGTTTCTCCAACGGAGCCTCGACCAACCTTTATAAGGTACCACTGGTGACGTTCTCTAACGTCAACGGCCTGACCGAAGTTTCGGGTACAGCCTATAGCGAAAACGAACTCTCGGGTGAAGAAAACCTGCGTGAAGCCGGTACCGGCGGCGCGGGCTTCCTAGAGGCTTCGACCATTGAATCATCGAACGTCGATCTGGCAGATGAGTTCGCAAAACTGATCGTCAGCCAGCGCGCTTACTCGGCCAACACCAAGGTCATCACCACTGTCGATCAGATGACTGAAGAACTTTTAAGATTGAGATAACCAGAACAAGCAAACCGTAAGAATTGAGAATTTCTAGGAAAGGATTATAAAAATGTCTAACGATGTCGTACTCACAGCAGCCCTGAGATCAAATTTGCTCTCGCTGCAAAGCACCCAAGGCCTGATTGATACCACGCAATACCGTCTCTCTACCGGTCGCAAGGTAAACTCGGCGCTGGATAATCCGCAGTCATTCTTTGCCGCACAGGCCCTGAATAACCGCGCCAGTGACTTAACCCGCTTGCTTGATGGTATTGGACAGTCCATTCAGGTGATCAAAGCCGCCGACAACGGCATTACCGCCTTGACCCGTTTGGTTGAGCAGGCTGACTCGGTTGCTAAGGCCGCACGAGACGCTTTAGCCGCCGGACAGGCTGAAGCCAAAGTTACTGGCAGTCGCGATCTTCGTAATATTGATGATCTGACCGCTATGCCAGGCATTGCCAACGGTGATATCCTGACCTTTACCCTGACCGCCGAAGATGGCACAGCCGTGAATATTGGTGCCTACGGGGCTGCCTCTGCGGCTACCGCATCCGTGACCATTAACACCAACGATTCAATTCAAGAACTGATTGCAGAAATCAACAATCTGAATATCGATGATGGAGCTGGTCAGGCTCTGGGCGACAGAGCATTTGAAGCCTCACTTGATGACAAGGGGCAGTTGGTAATCAAAACCCTAAACGGTGGCGATTTCCGTCTACAGTTTGTCTCAGCAGCAGCCACCGATGCTGATGATCTGGCATTGGCTGCCGATCTTGGCATGGGTGATGTTTCCCGCCTGATCCCCGATGGAGCAGCCAACAGCAATAATGTCGAGTTTTCGTCATTGTCAGATGTGGCGCTGATCTCCTTCCCACTATACAACAGTGGCACCGGTGAAGTGGCACAGGCCAGCAGCACTCTGAACTTGGTCCAAGATGCCTCAGGTAACAACCTCTTCGCAAATATCGATAACGTTGCGGATCAATTCCGCATCAGCATTGATGGTGGCGCCGTTCAAAACATCGACCTGTTTGATGGTACCAACCCGATCTCTATTCAAGCCTTTGTTGACCGGATCAACGCTAACTCGTCGCTCAACACTAAAATCGAGGCCAGCTACGATGACACAACTGGTGAACTGCGCATTGAGCCGGTCGATGGCACCGTAAAAAGTGTCGAAGTCGGTGTACGTGGCGATGATGCGGTGCAAGCCAACTTCGGATTTGGTTTGACAGACCTAGTCGCCGGTGCCGGTGGTGAAGAATTACGCGAAACCGTCCGTCTGGCTGCTGCCGCTGGGCAACTAGCACAACTGGAAAAGGATTTCGACAACTTGCGTGACCAGATTGATTTGCTGGTCAATGATACTGGCTATCGTGGAACCAATCTGCTTAAGGGCGATAATCTACTGACTGTTTTCAACGAAGATCGCTCCAGCAGCTTGACCACGGAAGGTGTAACTTTCACTGCCTCTGGTTTGGGCATGGATGCAGCAAACTTCTCACGGATTAGTTCTACCGAGGAAACTCTTACTCAGGTCCGTGATGCCCTGAACACGGTACGTGACTTCGGTAACACACTGGCCAACGACCTGTCGATCATCCAAACCCGACAGGACTACAGCAAGAATCTGATCAATACCCTGACAGAAGGCTCAGACAAGTTGACCGTGGCCGATCAGAACGAGGAAGGTGCCAAACTATTGGCCCTGCAAACCAGACAACAGCTCGGCGTCACCGCGCTCTCTCTGGCGTCGCAATCGCAACAGTCGATCCTGCGTCTCTTCGGCTAGATTTAAGGTTACGTCCGGAGGCAGGAACGCCAGACGGGCAAGGTTGAGAACTGTGGCCACCTTGATCAAGAATGATCTGGCGTGGTGGTAGAAACCCTCGATTCGGAAGGAACCGGGCGCAGTTCGATCCACACAGATGCGCCGGATAGGTGGTAATTCCACCTTCCGGCGCACTCTATTTAGGGATAGAATTCGAAAGAGTTCTTCAGGAGCATAACCATGAACAGAAAAAATCGCCGGGCCACCGAAAAGGCGCAGGGAAATAATAAAGCCAAATCAACACCTGTTGCTGTCCCAGACAATACACTGGCGGAATCCTTAAGGGCACAAGGCATGAATCTTAAAGCCACAGGCAAAGACGCTGAGGCCATCCCCTTTTTAACCAAAGCGCTGCAACACGATCCTACTTTTGCCGATGTCCATTTTACGTTAGCCATGATGGCGCAAACAAAACCCGCCCTAAATATTAGTATGGAAGATATTAATGCGACGATCACAGATAAGGCTACCTTGGGAAGATCTTATCAAAGCATTCTGACCATCATGAAGAAGCGCCGCCAGTACAAGGAGGCACTGGTTTGCCAGACAGAACTCTGCCGTCTCCACCCCACCGATTATGATGAGAAGGCTAACCTTGCTCTCCTTTATAATATGATTGGCCAGAAGGATAATGCCCTCAGGTTGCTGGCCGAGCTGATGATTGAGGCACCTGACAAAAAGGTTTACAAATCCTTATTTGCCACTACCTGCGGCAGCGTTTCTTACAACCAGCATGAACCATCAGTCAAAAGGGCTCTACAAATTTGTTTCGACAATATTTATGAAGCCAATTTGTACAAGGCCTACGCAACATGGGCTGTCGTTGTCCTGAGAGATCCCGCTTGCAGCGGGTTAGCGGAAGCTGTAATGAACACGAGCAGTGAGGAGGTTTTCGTAAAATGGATAGAGAATACAAGTAGTGCCCAGCGCGCTTTCCTGCAGGAACGTTTTTTTCTTGATGGACTGCGCCTGCTAACAGTAGCCAGTCCTATTTTCGAGACCTGTCTCACGCACATGCGCCGATGGCTTTGCTTGAATGCCCATAGACTGGCGCAAAAAAATGAATTGTCATTTTTTGAACCCTTCCTGATGGCACTGGGCGAACAATGCTTTTACAATGAATATATATATACAACATCGACTGATGAATCTTCGATCATCAACGAATTACTGGATACT
>JAMPXY010000031.1 GCA_023700945.1 Alphaproteobacteria bacterium
ATCTTCCTTATACTCCACAATTCGGGTAATGGTTGGGCGCACAGCCATTGATATCGTCCGGTTATCAAGATTGATAGACGGTTGGACGTTAATCAGAACACCTTCCGGCACGTTACGGATCTGGCTGTCGACCGTAATCTGGGTTCCGGCATCGGTTGACGAGACATCAATATCCAATTCGAAATAAACTTCGTTATTGGCAACGTTGAGAACTGCCGACTGGTTATTCAACACCGTCATCCGCGGGCTTGCCAGCGCATGCACTGTCCCGAATTTTGACAGAGCATCAATCACCGCAGTCGCATCGTTACCAAGAACGCTGAGGGTAAAGTTAGACTCGCTTGATGTTTCACCTGACAAGAAAGGTCTTGCCAACGACCCACTATTTGTAAATTCAGCGGCAAGATCCCCTAAAGTGAGAAGTTCCCAATTAATACCGGCGGCGTATTTATCATCAAGACCAACTTCCAGCACTTTGGCCTCGATCAATACCTGCGCGGTTGTCGAGGTTCTGACTTGATCCAGATAGGCCGCCAACTCTACATGCTGACGCTCGGTCGCAATCACAGAAATCACCCCGGCCTGCTTGTTGATGGAAAATGTACCCAAAGCCTCATCAACCGGGCCGGATGGGCCACCCACCGAGGGTAGCGCCGAAACCTGCAACGTCGCCTGCGGTGCCTGTACCTGCACAACAGGCTGAGCCTCTGCCCCAGCGGCATCTGCAGCGCCTTCACCCCCCTCAGGCGGCGTAGCCATTACAGGCGCCACAGGTGCTGCAGTTGGTTCAACCGCTGTAATTTGAGGATCGCCCGCCGACTTCATCTGCCCCTTGGCCGCCCCTACCGACAATATCTGGGTCAGGCCAGCCTGCAATTCAGCCCAAAAATCGGCCTCACTGGTAGCCTCGGTTTCAAACTTGGACCCCGTCCCCGCACCATCGCCCGTCACAACAGCAACATCGTTTTTGATGCTGCTTTTGTTCTTGCGGATATAGCTGAGATAATCGAGTTTGTAATTTTTTTGATAAGGCAGATCAAGCTCCACCCGGACACTGTCATCTTCAAACTTGTAGCGCAGGCCCGCAATTTCAGAGATGCGCTTGATCACCAGATCGAAGGGGCGCTCGCGCGTTGTAAAAATGATCGAACCGGAAATGCGCGGATCGAGTTCAATATCGTAATCCGCCTGTTTAGCGAGTTCATACAAAACATCGCGTAATGGCACTGTTTGATTCACAGAAATCGATACCAACGGCATCGGCTTGATATTCTCAGATGGCGTTGCCACATAATTCTGAAAATCCGGAATGGAGTTTTCATTATCGGCATCATCGGCCACATTGCTCTCGGCTGAGCGCGGAGCCAAGGCATCACGGTAATCCTGAAAATCAAGGTGGGTGGAACGATCCATTTTCAACTGGTTATCAACCAGATCACAGCCCGTCACGCTAAACGCCACAACCAGAGATAATGCCGTGGAGCCCAACATCCTTCCCCATTTGCGCATAAAAGAGGGATGCAAAAACGCGAACTCAATCTGCTCTGTCATGATATGAATTTATCCAGTGGATCGTTGAAGAAAGAGAATAATCAGAAGACCTCCCCCGAATCAGGGGAACCCCTTATGGCTTATTTATACCATAAAGTATGGTCTGGACAAAACAAAGCCTTTCAGCCTCATCCTTAACGATCGTCGGAAATCTTTAATCCAGCTGTACTGATGCTGCGCAGCACTTCACGGTTTGAGCCCGCATCACTGAGTTTGACCTGCTGCAGCTTGATTTTCAGATCGCCCGGCTGATCGGCTTGGGATAACGCCATTTCCTCAGTGATTTCGCCCTCTTTAAATAGACGGATCAGGGACTGATCAAAGCTGCACATCCCGAGCTGATTATTCTGCTCCATCACTTCACGAATTTTCGTAACTTCACCCTTATGGATCAACTCACGCACCAACCCCTGATTGAGCAACACTTCGATAGCAAGTGCCATCCCGCCTTTAGCCGAGGGGATCAGGCGCTGGGAAATAATCGCTCTCAGATTATTAGAGAGATTCAACCGGATTTGAGCGTGATAGTCTTCAGGGAAAAAATTTACAATTCTTTCAATAGATAAGGATGCGTTGTTGGTATGCAACGTTGCCAGACACAGATGCCCCGTATCCGATGCCATCATCGCCTGTTCCATCACCTCGCGATCACGAATCTCACCCACCAGAATAACATCAGGTCTTTGTCTCAGAACGTTCTTGAGCGCCACCGAATAAGACTCTGTATCTACACCAACTTCTCGCTGCGTAATGACTGATTTTTTATGTTCATGGAAATACTCAATCGGGTCCTCAATCGTGATGATATGCCCTTCCTCGTTAGTATTTCGATAATCAATCATCGAGGCCAAGGTGGTCGATTTACCGGAACCCGTCATCCCGGTTACCAGGATCATACCGCGCTTCTCGAGCGCCAGACGCTCAAGCACGGCAGGGAGTTTCAATTCTGAGAAGGTAGGAATTTTCGAAACAATCCGGCGCAGCACCAAAGCCGGGAATTGCCGCTGCCGCAAGCAATTGACACGAAAACGGCCAAAGCGCCCAACATCAAGAGACGTGTTCAACTCCATCTGGGTCTCAAACTCTCGGCGCTGGCGATTTGTCAGAACCGAGGAGATAATTTCATTAATTTCATCAACCGTCAAAGGTTCGGGCCGGATATGAACCAACGTCCCTTCGATACGCAGTGACGGCGGAAATCCAACAGTCAAATACAGATCACTGGCCTGACGCTCGTTCATGACCTGAAAATAACGCAGAACCATAGGCGTACTGGTCAAAACGAATACCCCTCATCATCCGCCGCCGTTGAACCACCGCGCCCGCCCTGTGAGGCCGTGCGCGAGGTCTTCCGGGTACTTCCGTCACCCTCTGCGTCCTCTTCCTCGGACGGACTTTCTTCCTCATCCGTCGTTTTCAGCAAAGCCCTACGAGCCTCTGCTGGATCAACCAACCCTGCCTCTAACAATGATTTGATGGCATCTTCCATCGTCACCATGCCATATCGGGCGCCCGTCTGGATCATTGAGTACATCTGCGCAATCTGGTTTTCGCGGATCAGGTTACGTACCGCATTCGTCCCCACCAGAATTTCAAAAGCACCCACACGGCCCTTGCCATCCGGCTTTTTCAACAATGCCTGTGACACCACCCCCTGCAACGAACTAGCCAGCATGGCGCGGATCATTTCTTTGTCTCCGGTCGGGAAGACGTCAATAATACGGTCAATTGTCTTGGCCGCCGTATTAGAGTGCAGTGTTCCAAAAACAAGGTGACCTGTTTCAGCCGCGGTTAATGCCAACGAGATGGTTTCATGGTCACGCATCTCCCCCACCAAAATTACGTCCGGGTCTTCGCGCAGGGCTGATTTCAATGCGCGATGGAACGACTTGGTGTCGGTCCCGAGCTCACGGTGATTGACCAGACTTTTCTTAGAGGTATGAAAAAATTCAACAGGATCTTCAACGGTAATAATGTGGCGCGCCTCAGTATCGTTGATATGATTGATCAAGGACGCCAGTGTGGTTGATTTACCCGAACCAGTTGGCCCCGTAACCAGCACCAGACCTTTTTCCAATTCCGCAAAGCGTTTCATAACCTTGGGCAGTTCCAGCTCTTCCATTGTGGGAATAAGCGAAGGAATGCTCCGAAAAACTGCGGCAGTCCCTGTACGGGTAGTAAAAATATTGACACGGAAACGGGCCTTTTCACCAAACGCAATAGCAAAGTCCAGCTCCATATCACGTTCAAAGTCAGCCCGCTGATCTTCGGTCATAACCGAATAGAGCATGGTCCGAATATCATCACTGCGCAGCGGCTCGGACTTGATACGCTTAAGATCGCCATGTGCGCGGATAATTGGCGGGTTATTAGGGCTTAAATGGAGGTCAGATGCATTATTCTGCATCGTAAATGCCAGCAACTGGGTAATGTCCAAGGTGACCTCCGTCAGGATGAAAGGAGAGAAGACTCTTCAATATTAATGTTTTACCGGAAAATTCCAAAGGGAAGGTTAAGAAAAGCACCCTCCTAACCCCCAGAATCTTCCCGCATTAGAATAACGTCAGGATGGCTCAGGGTGAAGCCTTAAACAGCGCCTCAGCCCCGGGGCTTTGCAACAACAAAACCAGCAAAAAACCGATAATCAACGCTGGGCCAAACGGAAACCGTTCCTCACCCGTCAGTTTTTTCCAGAACATTGCCAGAAACACCCCGAGAGTCCCACCCGCCATCAACAGATACGGCAAACTCGAGAGGCCCATCCACACACCAGCCACAGCCATAAACTTGACATCTCCCAGCCCCAGGGCCTCCCGATGCTTTAACCAGCCAATCAACTTACCCAAACTAAAAATTGTCAGCGCATACAAGGCCGCCCCAACCGCCACACCTGCGAGGGCAATCCCTACTGACACGGCTGGCGGCAAAGACGATAAAACATAGCCTATGCCCAAAACTGCCAGAATAAAATTGAGCTGATCCGGCAAGACCATGTGCTTTAAATCAATCACGCACAAGGCTACACAGAACGGGATCGCCAAGAAAACAAACAGCGCGGTCAGAGAATAACCCCACCCACCATAAACCAGTAGTGCCATCAACAAGCAAGTCAGCTCAATCACCGGATAATGCCAGCCAATCGCACCATGACAATAACGACAACGGCCTTTGAGAAAAATCCATGAAAACAAGGGCACCAAATCAAGGACACTCAACTGATGACCACAGATCATACAAGCCGAGCGAGAGAATTTTTTATCGGAAACAATCCATGATCGACCCTGCGGCACACGAGCAGCAATCGCCGAGGCAAAGCTGCCCAAGCATAGGCCTAGTGGTACCACTAGCAACCAGCCAAACCATCCATAAAGGAAGGGCATATCAGGCCTTTCTAGCCACGGCGCAAGACAGAGAGTCTGTCATAAATTTTATCGCGCGGGACACTACCGCCAGATCCGTACATCGCATCTACTTCGAGTGCGCGCTCATAAAGCCGTACAGCTTCTGAAGAACTACCGTGCCGATCAGCCGCAATCGCCATATTGAAAAGATGCTGTGCGTTCTGCGGTTCCAGTGTGGCTGCAATGCCGAGATAGCGCAAAGCGTCTTCAAGATGTCCCAGCGCAGCATTCGTCACACCGATCTGTGCGGCAATACCGGCATTATTCGGATGTTTTGAATATAACTCAAGCAGACGACGCAACGCCACTTCCGGATATTGCGTGCGCACCAACCCCAGCATATTTACCAGCGCCTCAGTATGGCCTGGTTTCAACACCAACACTTCTTCATAAGTCTGAATCGCCGATTCATTCAGACCCATATTTTGTTGCGCTACAGCGCGCCCCATCAGAATACGGGTATCTCTCTTATTCTTAGCATATAGCTGATCAAACATTTCAAGCGCTGCATCATAACGCTTCAATTTCAAGGCCCGGTTAGCGGATACCAGAAGAGACTCCTGACTGCCTTCACCCTTATCCTTGTTTACTACAATCATTTTTGAGGCCGGCTCAAGTACAGGATTAAGCTCGCGAGGTCCCACACTGGTCGCCATCGCCCCACTAGGAACTTGCGACAAAGAATCGTAGTAAATGCTCGCTGCCTCACTCGCCGGCAGTGGCGCTACAGGAGAGTCAGCCACACCCCCGACAACACCAGGCCCAACAGCTTCAGGTGTTTGCGAAATTGTCCGCGGCGTCAACTCAGGTGCCTGCGCACCAGTTACTTCCTGTACATTCATAACAGGCGGCACTGCGGGATTCTCCACCACGGGCGCATCCACAACAACAGCTGACGCATCTGGCGGCGCAGGAACAAAAGTCGGCTCGGTAACAGTAGAGGCGTCTTCAGGCACTATTTCCGGGACAGCTTCTGGCGTTACATTCACAGCCTCCGGAGTTACCGTCACATCCGAACCCAGCACAGCTACACGGTCATCACGCTCAACCACGTCACCCGACACATCGCCAGGCACATCCGCCAAAGGATCGACAGCAGGCTCGACAGCGGAGTCCTGCTCCGCCACTTCACTCGCTACCTCACTTGTCACTTCAGGAGAGGATTCAGAATCCGCCTCAAGGACTGCCTCAGGAGAGATTTCCGGAACCACCTCAGGCGCAATGCTAAGAGGAACATCCACCACACCTTCTGGGGCAATACCTTCCGGCACCTCATTAAGGTTTGCTAGCGGCTGTGGCGGCACACTGACATCAGCCATCTCCTGCGGCACTGCCGATGATTCTGAGACAGATGAGGATACATCCATGACAGGCGCAGGTAATACCGGTGGCGCTACCTGATTAATACCCCCCGACTGAAGACCACTTAAAAGCGCAGGATTCATAACGATATAGGAACCAGCCCCACCCGCGAGCAAAAGAACCAGCAATGGCGCAATAATCTTCTTCATTCCCCCTGATGATTTTTTTGAGATCGGCGGAAATTCAGCAGCCGACGATTCACCAAGATCATCGTCACCCTCATCATCATAATCACCACCGCGCAAGGGGGGCGCACTCAATGGCTCATCGATACCATCAACATCGATAATATCGCTGTCAGCAGACATTCCCTGATCAATACCGAGATCATCATGATCATCCTGAGCTGATGCCATTACTTGTCATTCCTCTGTCATTGGGGGCGGAAACCGCCAAAAGATTAAATCGCTTGACGATTCTAACAGAGTTCAATGTCCAAGTGAATCCCTTATTTTTTCATAACATCTACTTTTTGTAGTTTTTTATATTAGCAGTCCCTCCGCCTCAGGCGGCAGCGCACCGACCATCAATGACATTCAAAAAGGCCCGTTCTATATTTTCAGATTGTCCGTAACGGCACAAATCTGCCGGTGTTCCCTCATAACGGAATCTACAATCATGCAAAACAACGACGCGATCGCATAACTCAGACATATCAGACAATATGTGCGAACTAAGAAAAACGGTACGCCCTTGCGCTTTAACAGCACGCAGCATGTCCTTGACATGCGCGCGCGCACGTGGATCAAGCCCGCTCATAGGCTCATCAAGGATCAGCAAAGGACAACCAGTCAGCAAGGTCGCCAATAATCCCAACTTTTGACGCATGCCCTTGGAATAGGTCTGCACCCGGTTTCTTAGAACCGCAGGATCAAGCGCCAGCTGGATAGCAGCAGCCTCAACCTCAGATTTGACAAAAGGAGCCCTATACAACTTCAAAGAAAATTTTATGAATTCGATTCCCGATAAAAACCACGGCGGGTCAAATCTTTCCGGTAAATATGCCAGCTGACGCTTGCTCGACAGACTCAGCCGATCAGTTCCCAAAATATCAATTTGACCCAAATCGGGATCACGCAATCCCAAGATTGACTTAATCATAGTGGTTTTACCAACACCATTTAGCCCCATCAGGCCAAACATTTCACCAGGAAAAACCTCAAGGGACAGACCATCCAGAACCTTCCGCTGGCCATAAGAAACGTGGATATTACGAATTGAAAGCGCTGATATAGACATAAAATGTTACTGGGCTTGCGTGGAAGCTTGCAATTGAGCCGCAGAATCTCCCGTAATGCCAGGCAGGAATATACGACTATCGAGATTAAACCGCTGATGCGGTCTGATCCGAACCGGATAAATCAGGTTGGTATATGCGTCGAACCATTTTAAATCGACATATTGCTCACTCACCTTGATATCCATGATTTCTTTCGGCAACGCGTCTGGGGCCAATCGCTTACCATTGAGCCATACAATCCAATTATCTTTACCCTTGAACAATATACCACTTAAGCTCAGTTCCCGGATACCACGGGGAACAGCAGCACCCTCACCCCCGGCAGCGCCGCCCATGCCTACACCTGTGCCCGAAAGATCCTCTCCCGCACCTACCGGTCTAACACTCAGCAAACGCTTAGCCTCTTGCAACAAACTATGTTGCCACAAAGTAAACAGTACAGTCCCCACATCTGCGGGCTTAACCACATCAGTCCGCAAAGCTGCAATATTTCTTATAGCCTCATCCAAGACTTTAAAATCATCTTCCTCCAGATTTTCGTACGAACCCGTGACTTTCTGATCACTAACAACATCCGAAGCACCTTCCTGATTAGGAATCAAGGGTTGCGTTGTTGCACTGGTCGGAAGCGCCGGTTGTTCAATCACTGGGGGAACAGTCGCCTCTGTTGCCACGGCTCCTGCTTCATCAGGAACAACGTCTACCAAGGCGTCTTGTGCGTGCGCTGACATCGTTCCGGCAACATACATACCCGAACACATCATCAACAGGACCACAGTCGCTGTTGCGAAAAAAGATTTCTTACTTAAATTACCAGCCATCATAACAACAATATCCCTGCATCAGTTTTGGGGCTGATCGGTAATTGCCACACCAAATAATGCAGCATCATCACGATTCATCAGCGTTTTCCAATCCACTTTTATGTTGGATCTTACCAACACCGTATCCACACCCGAACCTATCTGGCGCATAGTCACATCATTCAGATCAAGAACGCGCTCCAGCTCAAAAGAAGTAACGGCTGTATGGCCAATAAAGCCATTTTCCAGCAAGTACAAAAAGCTAAAAACATCCATATCATCGACAGCATCGATATCAAAACTCACCGGACTTTTAATAACAACGCGGTTGGCATCACGTGCCGTATCAATTTCTTCTGCTGTACTACGCTCGATGTTATAGGCAAGACGCAACACACGTGAATATTTCTGTATAACGTCAATTCTTTTCTGACTCGCAGCTCGGTTCTGATCACTCAAAAAGCCTTGAGCTTCAAGGTTCTGGAATTTTCCTTTTTCTTTCTGAATTTCATCAAATTCCTGGCGGAATCTATCAGACTCGGTTCTCTTTGATGATATTTCCGCCCGGATCTGACTGAGCTCACGATTGAGGTTGGCATTTTGGGGTATCAAATATAAATACGCCCCGGCTCCCAACGCTCCGTTCAAACAAAGCAGCACCGTCAAAACCACCAGCCGTTTCGTACCAATCAAACCTATCATATCAAAGGCCCCGTAATCCTAATCTCTGCCTGCATATCCAGCTTTTCAACAGTCAACCCTTGGCCGCGTCTGACCTCGCCGGAAGTAACTTCTTTATAGTCTTTACTACCAACGTTTTTCTCAACCCATACAACATGTTCAGGAAACAAAGACTTCAGACGGCGCTCTAGGTCATCTATCTGCTTGCGTCCTTCGTCGGTGGAGATCGTCTGCGGGAAGCTCATATGAATAATAGCCTCAATTCTCTTGGGCTTGGCGTCACCATCCGTTATTGAATCAGCCATCCTACCTGCATTTAAACTGGAGGCAGCTTCTGTATTGTAGGCAAGATCCTTAATCGTCAAACGATCAACACGCAACTCATCCCCCAACCCATCAGAAATCTTCCTGAGCACCGGAAGAACATCCATGCGATTTTCTTCCAATTGTGCAAACGTCTTAAGAGATGCTTGAATTAACTTCACATCAAATCCCAGAGATTCCAAGCGCGCCACTTCCTGATCGTATTCCGCCTGAGCTTGTCCTAGAGCCCTTTTCTGCTCAGCTATATCAGATTTGTAACTCATCATAACCTGTGACTGGCTGGCAGCCTGCCAACCGACGAAGCATCCCCCCAGAACCAGCAGCGCCGCTACAGCCGTGGCTGTCTGCCGTGGCTGGTGAATCCTCGTTAATTCCGGCGCATCCATCTTCAGGATAAAATTGACTTTACGTCCACACCACGCCACATGCAGCGGATCAGCAAAGCGCGACTCTTCCTGAACCCCGATTGCCATACCCAGAATACGGGCAGCTTCATTCGCGGTGAACGATGTAAAATTGCAGGGAATATCGAGCATTTTCTCAAACTCGGCCCCGGCCTCGGGTGATGCCACTAACATCAAGTCGGCACCATCATCATTACTAAACCCGTAACGGGAGAGGTAACTAAGAGTAGCCTTGAATTCCTGATAAACATCATTCGCCCATGACTGATATTCACCCTCCGCTGAGGAAACCGTCGTAATACGAGTCATGGCCAACTGACCATTACGGGTAATGATCTGACGCAGAGCGCCACTCTGATGCTGCCCTATAAAAACGGCCCATTCGTTAACTGCGCGCCCTTTTCCCGCCAGCTTCTCTGACAGGGCATGCACCATATCAGAGGCCTCAACCGGCAGCAGCGCAAAACCTGCTACTGCCACCATCGACAGGCGGATAGCCTCAAACACCTTTGCCAACGGCTCAGCCATTGGCACACCAGCAAACAGATACAAGTCACCAGACGTTCTTATATTCGCGGTTTTATCGGCAGGCTTACCACCTGAACGAACCTTCTTCTGCTTGACTGGCAACGCCCCGCGTATCGGATAATTCGGGAAAGCTACCTGCAGCTTACGCCGTAACACCCCCTGCTTATCCATCATCCCAACATTAGGCAAACGCTGACCACCTTTAAAATACTGGTCAGTCATATCATTCAGGATAAGTACGGGCTTGCCCCCACAAGCCTTGGCAAGCAACCCCGTGACGACGGACACAAAGTCTTCTGTTGCCCAGGGCACGGTATCAACAAGGCGCACAGAGCGGCCCGTCACGCTATACACGAAAAGGGACTCGTCCCCAATGAGGAGAACAGTACGGTTAGGCGACATAAAAGACACAGACATGGGAAAACCCTTCATGCCCCTAGCCCCTATATCTGCACCCAGAAACTGATTCTAGATATCCAGATTTTCGAAGCTGGAGTAAATCGGACCGAAGACCGCGACGGCGATCCACAGAATCATACCACCAAGAAGGCCTGTTAGGAAAGGCTCAATCATTGCGATAAGACCTTCAACCGCTTCATCCACGTCAGCAGTGTAGAATTCGGCCACTTGATCCAGAACAACCGTGAGGTTACCGGATTCCTCGCCCACCTTCAGCATTCTGACAACCATGCTGGGGAATTCCCCCGATGCATTGAACGCCTCAGAGAGCGGCGCCCCGGCCTTAACCTGTTCACGCACACCATCGAGCGCATCCAGAATAGCCATATTATTAACGGTTTTCCCCGAGTGCTCCAAACCCTGCAAAACATCAATCCCGCTGGCAAACAACGCTCCGAAGGTCTGGGCAAAACGGGCAATATTGATTTTACGGATTAGCGAACCGAACAATGGGACCGTTAGAAGAAAGACATCCTGCCGGTACGCAATATCAGCCGAAAGCCTCCGCGACAAAAACCATAAAAAGACCATGGTCACCGGCGTACCAAGTACACCCCACCAATAAGCTTTGAAAAAATCAGAAGTTGCCATAAGGGCCGTCGTGTAGATCGGCAGCTCCTGATCCAAATTCTTAATAAACCCGACAATCTGCGGTACCACAAAGCCCATCATGATCACAACCGTCAGAATCACAACCGTGACCAAAATCATCGGATAACGGGTCGCCTTCCTCACTTTGGCCTGCATCTTGTCGATCCATTTAAGGTATTTGATCAACTGTAAATAGGAAGAAGTCAGGTCACCAGTCTCCTCCCCAGCGGCAATCAACGATATATAGAGATTATTAAAAACCTTGGGGTGCTGCGCCAAGGCCTCGGACATCGAACTGCCCTCGGAAACATCACGATGAATTTCTGCCATGACATCACGCAGATGATCCTGCTCGGTCGTATCGCGAATATCAGCCAACGCATCCAGCAAAGGCACACCGGCGCTTTGCATTTGTTCCATGTGCAAGAAAAGCTGGATCAGGTCACGGACTTGTACTCTTTTCACACCGAACATACCCGCAAGCGGGTTCTTTTTCTTATCAAGGCAGCTGCACTGAATCAACTCAATGCCGGAGGACTGTAAGCGGCTATATAGATCAGACTCGCTAGCCGCCCCCATAACACCCCTGATGGGGCGCCCCTTCATATTAATACCACGGTATTTGTATCGTAGATTGGCCATGAATAGGACTACTTGGTAAGATCAACAGCGGTTGCAACAGATTCAAGGGTGGTAATACCCTCAAGCACCTTAAAGATGCCATCGTCTTTCATATTTTTAAAGCCCTTTTCCACGGCCTTAACCTTGAGATCCGCCTTGCTGCCACCATTGGCGATAACAGCATCCAGATCTTCATCCATCAACAAAATTTCGGCAATCGCAATACGCCCCTTATAACCCTGCCCCTTACAGCTCTGACAACCGCCCTGCTTGGCTTTGTAAATCGTGGGGGGATTCTCTGGATCAACCTTAAGAATAACGCATTCATTGGCATCCGGCGTATGCGGTACACGACAATCCGGGCACACCTTGCGTACCAGACGCTGAGCAAATACAGCGATAATCGCACCAGCAATCATCCCTGGCTTAAGACCCAGATCGAGCAAACGAGGAATAGCCCCAAATGAATCATTGGTGTGAAGCGTGGTGTAAACTTGGTGGCCGGTCATGGCTGCCTTAAGGGCCATTTCTGCCGTCACACCGTCACGAATCTCACCGATAAAAATAATGTCGGGATCCTGACGCAGCAATGCACGGATACCATCGGCAAAATCCAGGACCCCTTCGCGAATGGCTGTCTGGCGGATCATCGGCAAAGAATATTCAACCGGGTCTTCCAATGTTTGAATATTGACCTCAACGTTGTTGATTTCATTAATCATCGAATAAAGTGAGGTTGATTTTCCCGAGCCCGTCGGGCCAGTTACAATAATCACACCTTCCGGACGTTTTTGCGATATGCGTATCAACTCCAAGTTATGTGGACTAAAACCCAGCTTGGCCAACGGAATAATGTTTTGAGTTTGGTCCAGAACGCGCATAACGATATTCTCGCCATGAACGGTCGGCAGTGAAGACACCCGAAAATCGGCCTCGCGCCCGCCCACACTTAACCTGAAACGGCCATCCTGTGGTGCCAATTTGTCGGCAATATTCATGTTACACATGATTTTGATACGCTGGGAAATGGCACTCCAGTGCTGCTTGTGCAGAATCTGCGCCGTATAAAGCACCCCATCAAGACGGTAGCGCAAACGAACAAAGTTTTCCTCAGGTTCAAAGTGAAGGTCAGACACACTCAGTTTTACAGCATCAAAAACCAAGGCATTGACCAATCGGACAATCGGGTGAGTATAGGCCTCATTATCCTTGAGCGTTGTCAGATCAGGGGCTTTACCCTCTTCCAGCTCCTTCAAAATAGCATTAATCGAACTGGCATAGCCATAAGCCGCATCAATGGCCTCGGACAAAACCGTTGGTGTGGAAACCTGCGGCTTGATCATTACTCCTTTGGGGACAAGGCGACGCAAGGCATCCATCGCCATAATATCATAAGGGTCTGCCATGGCGATGACAGCTTCCTCACGGTTAATGGACACTGGCAAAACCTGATATTTCTGTGCTGTCTGCTTATCCATCAGCGCCAGCGCGTCACCATCAATCAAGGTATGTTTGGGATCAAAAACATCGAACCCGGCGCTTTCAGCCAGAAACGCTGTCAGGGCATCTTCCGTGATAAAACCCAGATCAACCAGAACCTCACCCAGCAACTTGCCGGAAACTTTTTTCTCTTGCAGGGCGACATTCAGCTGATCTTCAGTGATCATGCCTTTGGCAACCAGACGGTCGCCAATTCTACCACCGCCCCCTTTACCGTCGGCACCCGGCCCACCGCCCCCTTGCTTGAGATGCCCGGTTTTTTGAGAAATCAGGGCTTTTGCCGCCGAGGCCGCCTTATCATTTTGCTCTTTTTGGGCATCCCTCGCGATGGCGGGAATATCATCCGGCGCCAGAATTTCAAAATTTTCAAAATTGTCACTTTTACTCATCAGAAGCCCCTAAAAGCTTGTGGACAGACCTGTCCCCGACACACCACCAGATAGAATCACTCAGTCAATGCCCTCGGCACCCTCTAACCTTAAGCAAAAAGGTTAAAAAATTACATAAGACTATATGAAAATAGGGTGCCCTGTGAGAACTTCAAGATCGAATAGCATCGCCTTGGATTCTAACAGAAAATCAGACGGGTTTCTATGTACTAAAGTACGCGGATTTCCTCATTACGACGGGAGGCCTTTGCGGCTTTATGGTCCTTGGCCATCAGGGTATAAAACGAGGGCAGAATGAGCAAAGTGAACAAGGTACCAATCAGCATCCCCGATACAATGACCAGCCCAATACTAAAGCGGCTAGCCGCGCCAGCCCCGTCCGCCAGCACCAAAGGCAGCAAACCCGCCACCATGGCCGCCGTCGTCATCAAAATCGGCCGTAACCGGACCCGGGCCGCTAGTTCAATCGCCGCCCGCTTATCCAGCCCCTTGTCGATCTGTGCCTTATTGGCAAACTCGACCATCAAAATACCGTGCTTGCTGATCAGCCCCACCAGCGTAACCAGACCTATCTGGGTATAGATATTCATGGTCGCCGCCCCTAGGAAAATAGGCAGCAAAGCTCCGGAAATTGCCAGAGGCACGCTGATCATGATCACCAGAGGATCACGGAAGCTTTCAAACTGGGCCGCCAGCACCAGAAAAATAATGATCAAGGCAAACACAAACGTCACGATCAGCTGGTTACCTTCCTGAACATACTGGCGTGTGTTGCTCATCCAGTCATGGCTATACCCAGCCGGTAATAATTCGCGAGTCTTTCCTTCAAGAAAGGTGACCGCATCGCCCAGAGTTACACCCGGCATCGGGATTGCCGAAAAAGTAGCCGAGTTCAACTGGTTAAATTGTACCAGTTTATCCGGCTGGTTACGCATTGTAACTTTCACCACCGTAGACAGGGGCACCATCTCGCCACTAGCCGTGCGCACATAATATTTAACCAGTTCATCCGGAGTGATGCGGTCACGGCGCGGCACTTGGGGGATCACATCATAGGAACGCCCGTCCATATTAAAGCGGTTCACAAAATTACCGCCCAGAAACAATGTCAGCGTATCGCCAATATTCTGCATTGTGACGCCCAACTGGTTGGCCTTTTCGCGATCGATCGCGACCTCTACCACCGGGGTATTAAAAATAATATCACTGTCTGTGATCATAAACATACCGCTCTTGCGGGCCTCATCCTTGATCTGTTCCATAACCCTGAAAATTGACTCGTAGCCTTCCGTACTCCGGATAACCATTTGTACCGGCATCCCCCCGCTCGAACCTGGGAGCGGCGGGATAGAAAAGGCAAATACCATCATGCCTTCAATATCTCCAACCTTCTGTTGAATTTCCTGCTGGATTTCCATGGCACTGCGATCACGTTCTTTCCAGTCTTTCAAGGTAAAGCCGCCAAACCCATTTGATGGACCATCCATACCAGACAGAACAAAAGTAGAGGCAACTTCAGGTACTTCCTTAAATATCTTTTCCATGTCCTTGGCGTAATGCATGGCGTAATCAATATTCGCATATTGCGGTGCCTTGCTCGCGGTCACCACTACGCCCTGATCTTCCTCAGGGGCCAATTCCTTGCGCGCCCCCATGAACATGAACACCAGTAACCCCAGAATGCACACAGCAAAAAATACTGTGATGGGTCTGTAATCCAGCGTCCCCTTCAGGCGGCGGGCATAAAAATTTTCAATCTTCCCAAAGGCATCATTTACCTTTTTGGCAAAGCCCGTTTCGTTCATCCCATGCTTCAGCACCAGGGAACACATCATCGGCGAGAGCGTCAACGCTACAACCCCGGAAATGATCACCGCACCCGCCAATGCAAAGGCAAATTCACGGAACAGCGAGCCGGTGACACCGCCCATAAAACCAATCGGTGCATAAACAGCCGCCAACGTAATAGTCATGGCGATAATCGGTCCTACAATTTCGCGGGCACCAAGAATAGCCGCCTGCACTGGAGTCTTTCCTTCTTCAATGTGACGGAACACGTTTTCCACCACGACAATGGCATCATCGACAACCAGACCAATGGCCATAACCATCGCCAGCAATGTCAGCAGATTGATAGAGAACCCCAAAGCCAGCATAATGAAAGCCGTGCCAATCATCGACAAAGGTATTGTCACCACCGGAATGACCACAGAGCGCATAGACCCCAGAAAGAGGAAAATCACGACCACAACAATCAAAACCGCTTCCATCAGGGTTTTGACGACTTCATGGATCGCAGCCTCAATAAAGACGGTCACATCAAATGGGACATCTACGGTCATAGAAGGCGGCATGCCGGGCTTCATATCATCAATCAGCTTGCGCACATCCTTGACAATTTCCAGCGGGTTGCCGGTGGGCGTTCCCGAAACCCCAAGATAGACCGCGCGTTTTCCGTCCATCAAGGCACTTTGGTCATAACTTGAAGCTCCCAACTCTATCGTGCCTATATCACGCATTCGAACAACGCTGCCGCCAGCGGATTTGACTACCAGATCCCTAAATTCATCTACCCCGAGCAAATCGGTATTGGTATCTATATTGGTAACAATATAGGCCCCCTTCATCTGGCCGGGGGCTGATTGATAATTATTGGCGCGAATGGCCATAGCCACATCGGCTGCAGTAATCTTACGTGCCGCCATTTTGTCAGGATCCAGCCACAGCCGCATCGCCAGCGTCTGGCCGCCAATAATGTCAGCACTAGCAACACCTTCAACGGTTGCCAGCATTGGCTGGACCACGCGAATAAGGTAATCCGTAATCGCCGGAGTCGAAAGTTCATCGCTGGCAAAGCCAATATACATGATAGCCGTGATTTCACCGGTTGATTTCAAAATAACCGGGTCATTGGCTTCCTGGGGGATCAGGTATTTGACCTGATTGATCTTGGCCATGATCTCGGTCATGGCTTTATCTGAATCAGAATTAATCTTCATGTGAGCAGAGATTGAGCTCACTCCCTGCCGGGAGCTGGAGACCAGAAAATCAACCCCCTCGGCGGTGGCGATCGCCTGTGCAATTGGCGTGGTCACAAATCCTTGCATCAACTCAGGTGATGCCCCGGGATACCCCGTGGTCACAGTAATCACTGCTTGTTCAATTTCCGGATACTGGCGCACCGGCAGATCAAAGGCTGCACGCAACCCGACCAGCAATATCAATATATTCAAAACAAAAGCCAGAACCGGCCTTTTGATAAAAATATCGGTGAAAACCATCTATAAAGCCTCTCGCCCGTCTGATCGGGATCTCGGGTTACTGCTTATTCGTTAGGAATTGCATCCTTGATCGACTCATAATCCTTGGCCAACCCGTCAACCGGTGCAATTTTGACCATGGCCCCAGGATTAACCTTCAATTGGCCAGTTGTCACAACCTTATCACCCGCCTTGATATTGCCTTCCAGAATAGCGACCTTATTATCAAATCTGCTACCGGCCTTAACGTAGACTCGCTCTGCCTGAAACAAGGCTTCACCCTGCTCGTTCTTTTGCTGTGCGGCGTCTTGCGGGACTCGCAACACATAAACAGAATCGCCGTAAATAGTAAAATCCACAGCCGTTTCTGGAACAATCACAGCAGCACTCCCCTGCGGCAGCGATACTTTGACTTTGGCAAACATACCCGGCGACAACAAATTATCCGGATTTTTCATACTGGCCTGAACTTTGACAGTACGGGTTTCCTGGCCGACTTGCGGTTCAATCGCATTAATTTCGGCTGTAAATATTTTCAATGGGTAGGCATCCACACTCAAAACCACCGCCTGTCCCACTTTCAGTTCCGCCAAAGTTTGTTCAGGCAAGGTAAAATTGATAAACAGTTCCGACAGATCCGTCAGGGTCACAATCGGCTCTCCGGGGTTGAGGTACTGTCCCAGATTGACCTGACGCAACCCAAGGACACCATCGAACGGTGCCGTAATTGCTTTCTTGGCAATTTGCGCTTCAGTGCGCGCAATGGCACCCCGTGCTTCATCCAACGAGGCTCGATATTGATCGACCGTACTGCGCGGCGAGGCCACATCCACCAGCTTGCTCGAACGATTCAAATTTAATTCCGCCAATTTGGCCTGTGCGCGATAAATCTCAAGGTCGGCCTTTTCCTGATCGTCATTCATATGCAACAGCACACTACCTGCTACCACAGTCTGACCTGCCTCAAACAGAATGCTACTGATACGGCCCGCTACTTCGGGGGCAACGGTTACCTGCCGGACGGCATTAATAGTCCCAATCCCTTCAAGGGTACGCGGCACCGCCATCAACACGGCCTCTGCCACTGCCACAGGGGCAGGCGGCGGATTAGCCATCGCCGCAAAAAACTGCCCCATCATCTTCTGGACGAATATCTGGTAGCCATAAAGTCCGCCTGCCACCACCGCCATCAAGACGAACACAATCAGGAAACGCTTTTTCATGTAGATGTCTGCCTTTTATACTCTGACACAGTCGCTATTGAGATAAACTGATCAGTTTAGTTTCGCCAGCCCCCTTATGAATTATTTTTCACTTATTCATATGGGTTTATTAGAAGCGCCTTATAGGTAAACAAGGCCCTTCTCCGTTGCAAGTCCTATGCCTATTTTGTATTACATAATCAATAATTTAGCCGGACAGAGCTTGTCAGAACTCCCTAGCCCCCCTATCATTTTCAACAGGCCTGCGACCTCGCCTCCCTTTCGTCACCCTCAGGATTTCTCCAATGCGCACTCTTTTCTGTCTGTTTACCCTGTGCCTGCTGGCACTGGCGCTCACCCCTCCTGAGGCCCGCGCCAGCCAACCCAATGAAGTCGCTATTGGCCTATATATCGCCGACATTCAGGAGATTGACCTGAAAACCCATAGCTATCGCCTTGACCTCTATATGTGGTTCCGCTGGAAAAACCCGGAAATTGACCCCTCTCAGTCGGCCGAGTTCATCAATATGTTTGAACCCGCCGATCATGTCCGCACCACTATTTTTGACAAGCCACAGGTTATGCCGGACGGCAGTCTTTATATGATTATTCGCGATCAAGGGAAGTTCAGTTCCAAATTTTCCCTCAAACGCTACCCGTTTGATCGCCAGACGCTGGACATCATCCTTGAGGATAACCAGCACGAAGCTGGCAATATGGTCTATGTTGCCGATACCTCCATCACGCCCCTGACACTCAATCCTGCGATTAATGTGCCGGGGTTTAATCTGCGCCAGCCGCGACTGGACATTACCACCTTCAAATATCCAACGAATTTTGGTGATCTGCGCTCATCAAAGGCACCTGATTATTCACGCGTTCGTTTCTCTATCGGAGTTGAACGTCCCTGGCTAGCTACGGGCCTTAATATTTTCTTACCCATTATATTGATTATCATCTGCACGGCATTGGTGTTATCGCTGCACCCGGTATATATCGAAGGCCGACTGGGTGTGGCAATCACCGCCTTGCTGACTTTGGTGGCCCTGCAACTCACCTCAGCCAGCGGCCTGCCAGATGTTGATTACATGCTGATGACGGATAAAGTCTATCTGCTCTCTTACCTCTTTATCATGGCCACCATGATTCAAACTGTCAGACATTCAAACAGTGTTCATGAAAAAAAATTCCAAGAGGTATGGACCAACGATCATAAAGTACAATTATTGCTGTGTGCCTTTATGATCATTGGCATTGTGGGGGTTATTCTATTAACACTCTAGGCTTTAGACGCGCGTTATTTATTGAAATATTATTCTGATCAATCATACAATTGAGAGGAAACGTCAGAATCAAGCGGCTTTTGACTGTAGATGGGTGCTGTGACTATGGAGAGAAAATCATCAACTATCAATTCATCTCTGTGGGAGGGAATCAAGCATGGTGATCTTCTCAAACCGCTGTGGGTTAAGATTGCACTTTTATGTATCGCCCTATATTTCGGCCTGACATTTGATGGTGAAGCCACCTATTGGCCCTCGATGCTCACCTCTTACACAGCGGCCTCCCTGTTTCTACTCTGGCAAGCCCGAAAGAATCATGAGGCAACATCCCTCAAAACCCTGAAGCAAGAGATGTTTCCCAAGAATATCTGGCTACATCCCTCTACACTTCAGGATCTCGTCATGACCCTGCTGACGTTTATTGTTTTCTTGCATATCCTGCCCAACTTATTCCTTCCGCAGAGCGGTACGATGGTCAGTTCTATTCTGATACTGCAAAGTCTGGGAATTGATCAGTCTTCAAACTCTCCTGCTTTTTTTGCTATCGCCCTCTATGTCGTTTTGGCCATTGCGGTGTCAGATCTTTTTTATTATGTCAGTCACAGACTCACCCATGAAATTCCGATCTTGTGGGAGTTTCATAAAGTTCACCACTCTGCCGAGGTATTAACCCCGCTCACGGTTTACCGCATCCATCCGCTCGATTTATGGTTCAATCAATCATTCCGCAATATAGGCGCGGGTATTGTATCCGGCATATTTTTCTATCTCTACCCACACAGCAGCTCACTACTGATCATTGCGTCAACTCATACCGGTCTTATCCTCACACATCTGGCTTTGGCCAATTTGCGGCACTCGCATATCTGGATTTCCTTTGGTCCCACGCTGGAACACGTCCTTATCAGTCCGGCTCAACACCAAATCCACCACAGCACCACCCCTAAACACTTCA
>JAMPXY010000032.1 GCA_023700945.1 Alphaproteobacteria bacterium
TATAATAATGATCCCAGTATATTAGACTCATAAGTGTTCGCTTCCTGTTTATTATTCATAAGGGGGCATAAGGTGATTCCTGTTAAGCCAGATCAATCTACACAAGCCTGAGCTGATCGCCTACCTCAGGGAGAGGCTGGTGATGGCTTTTCCTCAACACTCTGGCCCGCAGTTTGTTTTTCTGCCCAAAGAACCTTGCCGTCTTCCGGGGCAATCTGCACATCATAAACGACTTTACCAATGCTCACCTCAAAGTGGTAAACCGGCTTGTCGTTACGCAAATTGAGCTTGGATCCTACGATCACGGCCCTTTCCTGGGTACCGGCGATCCCCGTGACATGGTTTTTGGCAATATCGCGCGCCTGTGATTGCTTGATCGCCCCCTGCGGCAGCGGGGTATTGGCAGGAATATAGTCAAGCTTCGAGGTTAAAACTTTACCTGACTGCCGCCCCACCTCTACACGCATCACTTTGCCATCCTCCTTCTTGATGAAGAAGGCCAACACTTCATCCTCAGCCGTCTTGATGCTCTTATAGTCGATAACACGCCCGTCTTCTTTTTCCAACGCCATCGCCCGCGCAGCGGCCATGGATAATTTCTCCGAGGCGGCATAGGCCGGAATAAAAATTACGGCTTGTAGAACTACAAGGCCCGCCAGCAGAATAAACCGCCCAGATAGAATGCCTGACATCTCGAAAACCTCTCACTTTCGGGTTGGGGGGACTGACCCACTTACTAAACACCAAACCAATATATACCTCCACCCCACAGAGTATATAAGAGGCTTACACCTTGTTTTTATTAATATAAATTGAAACCTTACCTTCAGGGCCTATCATATTTATTGCCTCAAAACCCATTTTTATGTTAAATATGAAAATGATCAGAAACTGGCTCAATAAATTACGCCCCGCTGCCCCATTGCCGCTCACCCCGGCTCAAGCCACGCAAAGCGGAGCCGAAGTTGTATCCTGCGCAGCCAACTCAATGGATTTACAACCTGCCCTTTCCGCCATCATGCAACGCATCGAAAACGTCAGCGCCTCACTCAATGGGCGGCCACTCGTCGTGCTGATCGGAGAAAATCATGAATTGCCAGCGCATAAAATTTTGCAAACCTTATTGCTGACAAAGCTGCATGGACAACGCCCAGATAAGATAGCCTGCGGCATGGAAATCTCCGGGAATAAGCTCGGCCAGATCGTGAGTTGCATTGAGAATAAGAATCTGACATCCGCAGAAAAACGTGAGATCAGCACCCAAGACCCCTCCGGACAAAAGGCACTCAGCGCTTATCTGGCGTATATTAATCCGTTATCAGCTCCAGTGGCACGACACACTCAGCTGGCCTTCTGCCGAAGCTCCAAAATCCCAACACGCTTTACTGATGCTGCCGACAATTCGGCTGAAGACCTTGATTCTGAAGATCCAGTCACTGGGGCCATCATGAAAGCACACCCGCCCGGCTGGCGCGACAATGACAAAGGAACCGAAGGCACAGGAGCCTATGATCTAAAAATTCGTAATCTGGTTATGACCGCCGAGGCCCAAAAACACATACAGGAAACAGGTGCCCAGTTATACATCCAGCAAGCGGGGGTCGCCCATATTTTGGGCAGCAAGATTCATAAGGCCGCCTATAAGGACAGCCTGCAGGCCCGCTTTAAGCAGGCTGGATTCGATACTCTGTCCGTTATTGTCACCAGTAAAGACTTTGACCTGAAAGACATCCCGGCATTTGAATTGCCCACCGATCTGTCTGACTGCCTTTTCATCGGAAATATTGATGAAAAAAGGGTCAGGGGCTATGATGGTGATGAAGGTGAGTATATCAAGGCCTTGCTCAAAAAATCGCAGGCAGATTTACAAATTTTTGATTACAATACCGAACCCAAAACACGGAATGAACTTCAGGAGTATGTTGATACCCAAGCCCGCCACTGGATCAAACCCCGACCAACCCTCTAGGTATCCCCGTCTGACTGGCTTGCTTAACGCCGCATAGAACCCATAATGCCGCGCATAATTTCTCGTGTGATTGCCCGTCCCACTGAAGAGCCAACCGACCGCACCATTGATTTAACAAAGGCATCGCCAGTATTTTGCCGTCTCGCCCCTGTCTGTGTCGATTTAGGCTTGGTGCTAGCAGCCGGAGTACGCGCGGCACTCTGTGCCTTCTCTGCCTGCGCAGCTGCCTTTTCTGCTCGCGCATTCAAAATTTCATAGGCTGATTGACGATCCTGACATGAATCGTAGCGTGCGCCTATACCATCGGCCATCATCGCCACACGCTGGGCCTCAGCCGTGGCTGGTCCCAGACGCGATGAAGGAGGTCGGATTAAAGTACGTTGAACAATACCAGGCTCTCCCTTGTCCTGCAGGGTTGAAACCAATGCCTCACCTGTCACCAATTCCCCAATTACCTGATCAACCTTAAAATCAGGATTAGCACGATAGGTTTGTGCGGCCTGTTTAATAAAATTTTGCTGCTGCGGCGTAAAAGCTCGCAAGGCGTGCTGCACACGATTGCCCAGTTGTCCTAATATCGATTCTGGCATGTCCTGAGGATTCTGAGTGACAAAATATACCCCTACCCCTTTGGAGCGAATAAGCCGGACAACCTGCTCAATTTTTTCCAACAGCGGTTTGGGAGCATCCTTGAACAACAAATGCGCTTCATCAAAGAAGAAAACCAGCTTGGGCTTGTCCATGTCTCCGGCCTCAGGTAGTTCTTCAAACAATTCCGCCAACAACCACAGAAGGAAGGTCGCATAAAGACGGGGCGATTGCATTAATCTGTCAGCCTTAAGGATATTTATAACCCCTTTGCCATCCATGTCCGTACGGATAAAGTCCTGTAAATCCAGCGCCGGCTCACCAAAAAAATGTTCACCACCCTGCTGTTCAAATTGCAGCAAGGCTCTTTGGATGGCACCGATAGAGGCCTTGCTGACCTGACCATAGCGACCGGAAACTTCGCTGGCATTCTCGCCTATATGAGTAAGCAGTGCCTGTATATCTTTCAGATCCAGCAGCAGCATGCCTTCTTCATCAGCGAGATGAAAGGCAACACTCATCACTCCTTCCTGCGTTTCATTAAGATCCAGCAAGCGTGATAGCAACACCGGGCCAATTTCAGAAACCGTCGTTCGCACAGGATGGCCCGCCTGCGCAAACAAATCCCAAAACACAACGGGGAAAGCCTGTGGTTGATAGGGGGTCAAACCAATTTCTTCCGCCCGCTTAACCAGAAAATCCTGTTTTTCCGAAGGCATACACAAACCGCTCAGGTCGCCCTTCACATCGGCCATGAAAACAGGAACCCCGGCGTTCGAAAAACCCTCAGCCATGACCTGAAGTGTGACAGTTTTACCTGTCCCGGTGGCCCCGGCAATCAAACCGTGGCGATTTGCCCATTTCAGGGCCAGCAACTGGCGATTTTCTGGCTCGCCGTTTTGAGAGCCCAGATAGATGTCATTCATGGATTATCCTCCGCATGGACCAGATCATAGCGGATTTACAAACCCTTTCAATAACACTTAAAAATGCTAGAATACCTTACATGAATCGTGTAGCCATCTTGGGAACCTGGAAAACAATACCGGACGACATCACTGAAGATGTTGGCCAATATGTCCGTCAGGTCGTGCAACGTGGCGACAGGATTTATACCGGTGGATCACCCGGAGCCGAACACAAAGCCATCATTGAAGCCCTCAAATGGGATGATCTGGCTGAAAACATAGAGATCATACTGCCCTGCCCACTCAGCGTTTATAAAAGCCATTTGCTAAAAAGCGCTCTTGGTCACGTCATCAACAAAGGTGAGGCTGACGGACTGATCAAATTGCTCTACAGCCTGCAAATCAGGAACAGAAACTGCCTCAAGTTTATGAAAGCCTCATTGGTTGACAATCAATCACTAACAGCCCGAAATCTCGCCATCAGCGATTATGTTGACGAAATGATCGCCTTCCAAATCAATGACAGTGCCGACATGGAAATTTGCAGCCTGCGCGCTCGCAAGCGTGAAATACCGCTCAAGCTTCTACAATATTATCGCTAAACTGTAACTAATCAGCTGGCATTCAGGCGGCGCCGGCTTCGCGTTCCTTGGCAGAACGTTTTTTAGCAATTTCACGCTCTGTCGGATTGAGAAGCTTCTTGCGTAAACGCAAAGATTTAGGCGTGACCTCAACCAGTTCATCCTCGTTGATATAGGCGATCATGTCCTCAAGGCTCATCTTGCGTGGCGGTACAAGAATGACAGCCTCGTCCTTGCCAGAAGCGCGTACGTTGGTCAGCTGTTTAGCTTTCAGGATATTGATATCAAGATCATTATCGCGGCTATTCTCGCCAACAATCATACCTTCATAAACACGATCGCCCGTAGTCACGAACATAGTGCCCCGATCCTGCAAATTGAAAATGGCGTAGGCTACAGCTTCGCCTTTACCCGTACAGACCAAGGCGCCATAGCGACGGCCTGCCATCTCACCCTTGTATGGCCCATAAGAATGGAACAGACGATTCATTACGCCAGTACCACGTGTATCGGTCAGAAACTGCCCCTGATAGCCGATCAAACCGCGTGAAGGAGCCTTAAACGTAATACGAATTTTGCCTGCACCAGAGGGACGCATATCCGTCATCTCAGCTTTACGCTGGGTCATTTTATCAACAACGATACCTGTATACTCCTCATCAACGTCACAGAATACTTCTTCGTATGGCTCAAGCAGACTGCCATCCTCACCCTTCTTGAACAAAACGCGCGGACGGGAAACAGACAATTCAAAACCTTCACGGCGCATGGTTTCAATCAGAACGCCAAGCTGAAGTTCGCCACGGCCTGCCACTTCAAATGCATCACGGTTTTCAGATTCGGTCAGACGGATTGCCACATTGGTTTCCGCTTCGGCCATCAGACGTTCGCGGATCATGGTCGATGTCAACTTCTTGCCTTCGGTACCCGCGTACGGGGAATCGTTAACAGTAATAGTCACCGACATGGTCGGCGGATCAACCGGAGTTGATTTCACAGGCTCCGTTACAGACATATCACAGATCGTATCTGACACCGATGTGTTGACCATACCAGCGATACAGATAATGTCGCCCGCCTCAACAGTATCAACCGGAACACGCTGCAAACCACGATAAGAAAGCAGCTTCGTCATGCGGAAAGTTTCGCACTGTGTGCCGTCAAGTCTCAATGATTTGCAGGCCATGTTGACCTTTGCACGGCCCGACATCACGCGCCCTGTCAACACGCGGCCCAGATACGGGTCACGGTCAAGCAATGTGGCCAGCATAGTAAACGGCGCATCCGGATTCAGGCCCGGTGCCGGAACATGCGACACAACCAAATCCATCAGCGGTGCCAGCGTTTCACGTGGACCATCCAAGGACAAAGACGCCCAACCATCACGGCCTGAAGCGTAAACCACGGGAAAATCAAGCTGTTGGTCATTTGCTTCCAGCGACACAAATAGATCAAAAATTTCATCCAGCACTTCATCCGGGCGGGCATCCGGGCGGTCAATTTTGTTGATCACGACAATAGGGCGCAACCCTTGCTTCAGGGCCTTGCCCAGAACGAATTTCGTCTGGGGTAGAACAGATTCAGCAGCATCAACCAGCAACAATACGCCATCAGCCATGTTCATGATGCGCTCAACCTCGCCACCAAAATCAGCGTGGCCGGGGGTATCGATAACATTGACCCGAATATCTTTCCATTGCACAGCGGTACATTTCGCCAGGATTGTAATACCGCGTTCCTTTTCCAGATCGTTGGAATCCATCGCCCGCTCCATGACCTGTTGGTTCTCACGGAAGGTGCCTGACTGTTTCAGGATGTTATCGACAAGGGTAGTTTTACCATGGTCGACGTGGGCGATAATGGCGATATTACGCATATTTTTAACGGACATAGGACACGCAATCTTTTAAAGGGGTTAAACGCGTGAACTAACTACTGGAAAGCATTGAAAAAAGCCAGAAAATTCGCATTTCAGAGCCCCTTGCCCATAAATGCCTCGAAGTGTTAGGGTTTTTTTGTATCCGCGCCGTCCCAATCAGTAAGTATTTACTATGAAAAATCATATTTTGCCTCTGCTTCCCGCCTCATGGCACCTCTTTGTGCCTAAACTGGTTACTGTTTTCCAGCAGGGCTATAGCCTTCAAAATTTCCGCGCCGACACAATCTCAGGTCTAACAGTTGCGATTGTAGCCCTGCCGCTGGCCATGGCACTCGGCATCGCCAGTGGCGCCACCCCGGCCGAAGGCCTGATCACACTAGTGGTCGGCGGACTATTGATTTCCCTGCTGGGCGGCAGCCGTTACCAGATCGGCGGTCCGACCGGGGCCTTTGTGGTTGTTATCTTCAACGTAATTGCCCAGCACGGGTATGACGGCCTGATCATTGCGACACTCATGGCCGGTGCCATTCTGGTCGCCGCAGGATTGGCGCGCATGGGAACATGGATCAAATATATCCCGCAACCCGTTGTTACAGGTTTTACCTCCGGTATTGCCGTGATTATTTTCTCCAGCCAGATCAAGGATCTTTTCGGCCTAGAAATAGAAAAAGTACCCGGCGATTTCTTTGAGAAATGGCAATCTTTCTGGGAGGCGCGTGATAGTTTCTCCCCTGAAAGTATCATGATTGCTGTCGTGGCACTGACAATATTGATTGTGCTTAAGAAATTTGCGCCCAAACTGCCCGCCTTTTTGATCGCTGTTGTCACGACATCGCTCTTGGTATGGCTGTTTAAAATTGAAGTCGCCACCATCGGCAGTGCCTTTGGCGGCATCCCCCACAATATTCCATTTCCACAGTGGCCGGTTCTCTCGCTGGAGAAGATGCAAGTGCTCCTGCCCAGTGCCCTAACCATTGCCTTTCTTGCCGGTGTGGAATCATTGCTTTCTGCTGTAGTGGCTGATGGCATGACCGGGCGCCGTCACCGCTCCAACTGCGAACTGGTGGCACAAGGTGTGGCGAATGCCGCCTCAGCCCTGTTCGGCGGCATGCCGGCCACAGGCGCCATTGCCCGTACCGCCACCAACATCCGCTCAGGCGCTTTTTCACCGGTTTCTGGTGTATTGCACGCCGTCTTTGTCCTGCTGTTTATGGTTTTTCTGGCACCGCTGGCGTCGTTCATCCCCCTCGCCTGTCTTGCCGCCATTTTGGTGATTGTCGCTTGGAACATGAGCGAATTTGATCGCTTCCAGCATCTGATGCGTGCCCCGCTCGGTGACAAGGCCGTTTTGATAATCACCTTCCTGCTGACCGTAATGGTTGATTTGACTGTGGCAATTGAAGTTGGGGTCGTCATGGCCGCTATACTCTTCATGCATCGCATGTCGCAAGCCGTGGAAATGCAGACAGATACATCACTGATTGAAAGTGATGTCGATGATTACAACCGGCCCGCCAGCGATTCAAACCAGCAACGGGAACAACTGCCGGAAGGAGTTGAAGCCTTTCAAATTCGCGGTCCGTTCTTCTTTGGTGTCGCTTCGCGGTTACTGGATGTGCTTGACCATATGATCGCCCCGCCCAAAGTCTTTATCCTGCGTATGCGGCATGTCCCTTTGATTGACGCCAGCGGCGATACTGCACTTGAAGAGTTTATCAACCGCTGCCGCAAACAAGGTACCACTGTTATCCTCTCTGGGATGCAGCCCCATTGCCGCGAGATTTTAGCCCAAATGGGATTTTTTGATCACCATAGCGACATTCTGGAAGTTGATAATTTTCAGGCGGCACTGGAAAAGGCCCGTCTGATTATATTCCGTTAAATATCAAAGACTTATAGTTTCGCACATGCAGCAGCACAAGGGACTTGCCGTAATCCCTGTGATTGACTACGCTTCCTGAAATAACTTCAAAAAAATCACAAATGAAACAGGGTTCTACCAATGCTCAAAGCTATCAAGACGATGTATCTTTTCGCCACCGACTGGGACAACCAGTCTCTGGCCTTTTTTAAAAAGAACCGCGAAGCGATTACGCCTACACAATGGGCCGCCCTTGATAAAGGAACCGTCGGGTTTGAAGGCTCCATTTTTAAGGGCAAACCTGATTGGAAAGCTCTGATGGCACGCCCAGCACCGTCTCTGACGCCTGAAGAGCAATCCTTCCTCGACAACGAAACCGAAGAACTCTGCAGCATGATCGATGACTGGAAGGTACGCGAGGAACTGAAAGACCTCGAGCCGCGTGTCTGGGATTATCTGAAAACCAAAGGATTCTTTGGCCTTGTCATCTCGAAAGACTATGGCGGCAAGGGTTTCTCCGCGCAGGGTCACGCCGCTATCGTGAGTAAAATCGCCAGCCGTTGCGCGACAGCTGGTGCAACCTCAATGGTGCCCAACTCTCTCGGCCCCGGCGAGTTACTGGCTCACTATGGCACCGATGAACAAAAAAATCATTACCTGCCGCGTCTGGCAAATGGGCGCGACATCCCCTGCTTTGCCCTGACCAGTCCCCAAGCCGGATCGGATGCCACCAATCAGGCCGATGAAGGCACTGTATTCAAGGGTGATGACAACAAACTTTATATTCGTATGAACTGGGACAAGCGGTATACTACGCTAGCCCCCGTTGCCACAGTGATTGGTGTCGCCTTCAACCTCAAAGACCCTGACAATTTGCTTGGTGGTGGCGAAGATCGCGGTATCACTCTCGCTTTGGTTCCAGCAAACACCCCGGGTGTCGACAACAAGCACCGCCACCGCCCGCCTTATCCATTTATGAATGGCCCGCACTGGGGGCGCGACGTTATCGTGCCGGTGGATGCCATTATCGGCGGTGAAAAACAAGCCGGCAATGGCTGGAACATGCTGGTCGATTGCTTGTCGATCGGGCGTGCGATTTCCCTGCCCGCCGGAGCCAGCGGCTTGGCCAAATATGCCTTGCGCGTTACCACGGCCTACGCTGCGGTCCGCAAGCAGTTCAATAGCAGACTGGCCGATATGGGTGGCATTCAAGAACAAATCGGCAAAATGGCCGCTTTGACTTACAGCCTTGATGCCGCACGTATGGGGCCCTTGCAAGATATGGATCTTGATGAAACCCACAGCACCCGTCCGGCAGTTTCATCCGCTATCCTCAAATACCACACCACCGAAGCCTCCCGCGTGATTGCCGATGCGGCCGTTGAAATTCACGGCGGCAAAGGCGTGGTCGAGGGGCCGGAAAACCCGGTATCTCACCTGCGCCATACTATTCCTGTGTCCACCACAGTCGAAGGTGCCAATATCATGACACGCAACCTGATGATTTTTGGGCAAGGCGTTTTCGTGGGGCACCCTTATGTCCTGAAAGAAATGAAAACAGTCGAAACAGGAGATGCCAAAGAGGCCGGACGTTTATTCCGGCTCCATTTAAAACACGCCTTCACCAATGCCGCACGTGGGCTCTTCCATGGCGTAACCGCCGGCTACCTGACATCCACACCGGAGCAAGGTCCGGGGGCCCCCTTCCAGCGACAGATCAACCGTATGTCGGCGCAATTTGCCACACTGGCAGAAGTCAGTATGGCGTTACTCGGCCCGAAACTAGTCCGTGAGGAGCGTATTTCAGCGCGGCACGGTGATATCCTAAGCCATCTTTATCTGGCATCCCTGACCTTGCGACGCTTTAACTATGAAGGCAGTCAGAAAGACGACATTCCCTTGATGCAGCGAGCCGTCCAGCACCACCTCTACGAGGCCGAGCATGCCATGGAAGAACTGATCCGCAACCACCCGAGTATTCTGGTTCGCGGTCTACGCCGTATTTTCCATCCTGTCTCCTGGACCGATAAGCCACGGGATTACCTTGATAAAAAAATTACAGAAACTATCTGCCAACCTTCAGCTACTCGCGATCGCCTGACGGCGGGCTTGTTTATGCCCACAGCACAGAGTGAGTATATGACGCGACTGGAGAAGGCTCTGAACATCGTTGCTGAAGCTGCCCCGCACGAAGCCACACTGGCCCGTGCCCAGAAAAAGGGTTTGCTGAAAAAAGATGTGGCCTTTGTCGACATGGTTGAAGAAGCTGCGGATTTAAATATCATTAACGCCGATGCGCGTGATCTGCTACACCGTGCACAAGCCGCCCGTGATGATATTATTAAGGTCAACCATTTCCCGATGGAATGGGCAGGCCCTGCAATGACCCCCGGAAACTCTGGACCAGCCAATGACAGCACTCGCCATGAAATCCCACAACAATATCCCCGCCCCTATAATCCATGATGTTCTGGAGACCATTGGCAATACGCCGATGATCGAACTGGAACCGGGCATATTGGCAAAATGCGAATTCATGAATCCCTCCGGCTCAATCAAGGCCCGGATGGCGCAATTCATGATCGAAAAAGCAGAGGAAGCGGGTCTACTCAAATCCGGCTACACCATTGTGGAATCGACCAGCGGCAATACGGGCAATGCCTTGAGTATGATTGCTGCCGCCAAGGGTTACAAAATGAAGGTGATCATGCCTGATGGTTATACCAGCGAGCGGGTCAAAATCTCCAAGGCCTTTGGGGCAGAAATCATCCATGTCGGTCATTTTCAGGTTAACGAAGCCCGTGCTGAGGCTATCCGTATCGGACAACTCCCTAATCATTACTGCCCGCAACAATTTGATAATGAATGGAACGTCGAAGAAAACCGGGAATGGTTGGGTCGAGAAATTATCGCCCAGTTGCCGCCGGGGTTAAAAATTGATGCCATCGTTCAAGGCGTCGGCACCGGCGGTACCTTGATCGGCACAGCACAAGCATTAAAGGCATGGCATAATTCCAGCCTCAAGGTGTTTGCGATGGAGCCGACTGAATCTCGTACGCTTGAATGCTGCATCGTCGGCGATCACAAGATCGAAGGGATATCGGACGGATTCATCCCCACCATATATGAACGCCATCGACATATTGTAGATGGGATTATTAGCGTTAAAAGTGAAACGGCGATTGAATTGGCACAGTCACTGGCATCACAGCGCGGCCTTTTTGTCGGCCCCAGTGCCGGGGCTAATTACTGGGCCGCACAAGAAATCCGCCGTCGTCATCCTGAAATAAAAACTGTCCTGACCTTCCTGTGTGACCGGGGTGAAAAATACCTGTCAATGTTCTATAACGACTAAAAGTGCCGGAAAAAATCTCGTTAACAAAACATTGATTTTTCTTCTTTATACTCACCCCAAAGGCGAGTGTATCATGGCTTTATTATCCAAAGGACGTTTATCGATATTATTACTGGGGGCCGCCAGCGCCGCTACCCACCTGTATACAGACGATATTGCCCGGTTGCTGGCCGGAAATCATGATCCTGTAAAAATCATAGACCCACGTTATCAATCCGTTACGGCACCTGTACAGATTGGCCCCGCCCAATTGAAGAATGCCTTTGCGTTTATACGTCCAGAGGTGGGTGCTGAGGAAACATATTCCCCAGCCCCTAGCAAAATTCCACCTGCTTCAGAAAAGGGCCCAACAATCGAATATCGGGAAGATATCCGTAAAGCATTGTTTTTCTATGATAAGTTTAACGGTCCAGAGACATCGCACGTCAAAAAATTTGATAATTTGCTGTGGGCCTACCAGTCAATTGGCGAAAAAATAGAAAACGCTGGTGATCTCGGCTTGAAGCCACATGAGCTTGCCCGCCTGATGCGAGAACATGGGGCGCGTTCTATACAAGAATCTCTGCAAAAGATTGCCGAAGGCCAAGGCTCTGCTCTGGAACAAATACTCCATGTCAATAATCTGCGGGTTGCCCTTGATTATGCCGGCATCATGGACGATGGGACAAATAACCGCACCTATGCCGAACAGATTGCCGGTGTAGAATACGAAACTTTACGAGAACGAATTTTAACCCTCTCACCGCAAGCAGCTCGTCTGGCGATTGACGACCTACGTCAAATACCTGCTGATTACAAAAATTTGTCCGATAACGCCATGCAACAAACCTTCACAAAGTTTGAATTGGTCAATTATGCCTTTAACAAATCAGAACTCGGTGCTGTTCTGGGCAAAAGACCTGCACAAAGACATGCCGCCCTCGGGCTCTCACCAGAGGAATGGTCAGGCCTCAATGAAAAATGGACAGAAATGGAGGATCACTGGAAAGAAAAATTGGCTAGTTATGTCCCCCAAAACGCCAATCCACACCTAGAAACACCTACACAACGTCCAGAGAAAACGTCTCCACCCCTTTCATCTTGGGGAAATACACCCAGCCCCTTCCATAGCCCCACACGACCTTAAGGACGTCACTCCTGTATGATAACGCCAAAGGGAAAGAAGTGTTCCTGACCATCAACCACTATCTGGACGAAAAATTTTACAAATCCAGCTTGTTGTGGTTGAAAGTGAAAAGCCAAAGCCCCTGTACCGCGATCCGTGTCCTGCACAGGCTCAGCCCCCAGTGGATGCAAATGGGCAATTGTACGATAATCATCATAAAAACCAACCATATGCGCATAAGCTCCCATAATTGGCTCTAATGATTGCAGCGTATTACCCTCCATATCCGTCAGCAGAACCTCTAAAGTTGCATCACCACCAACTTTAAGCCCCCCCTCAGGAGCTTTCAGGACCGCATGGAATAGCTCAGTTTTTACATCCCATTTTTCACTTTTATCTATGGGCAGACTGCCACATCCCTCTTTGGCCGGGATATCCACCAACGCATATTCCTGTTTCCCCTCACTTAAAGTGACATCGGCCCATAAACGATAGGTACAATCCGTCTTCGGTGTCATAACCAAGCTGTACTCACCGGGAACATCAATTTCCTCGGGATGCACGTGCTTATAATCCTCAAGCTGCGGATCAATAATTAGGGCGTGAACAATTTGAGTATGCACAACCTCCAGGTCAGTCGATTTCAGCGGCTTGCCACTGACTGCATTTTTCAGGCGCAGCGTAATGGTCTCCTCAACATCTTTCTTCAGAACAGGAGTATTGACGATCTCGGCCCGCACCGTTGCCCCTGATATTTTTTCAAGCAAACCAGGGGGCACATCAATCCGCGTCAATGTAACCGCTCCGGCAACCCGGTTGACCGCTGTCTCGATAGCCACTGTATCGCTGCTATCCGCAACCACAATCAATTCGTCCAAAACTACGGCCAGTTGCGCAAAAGAATTTAGTAATTGTTCCTGCTCATGTGGTTTGACCTCACCCTCAATCCCGGCCGACTGCATGAAGGACAAATCGTCGCGCATTGATTTTGCATACCCAAGTATAGCAGGCCACTCAGCCTTTTTTACGGCATCTGTCAGGTTGCGCATATTGTCTTCAATTGAAAGCCATACCAGGCCGGGACTGGCTTGCAATACTGGCGCATGAACGTGGGCCTGATGGCCAGTTTGCGCATAAACAGGCACCACTCCTGAAAAAACTGAGGCTAACAGCATGATAACAAAAGAAATTTTAAACATTTTACAACTTGGGTTATATATGAACTCTTGAGGATAGGTTTTAGTTTTTACTCTAAATGATAACCTTCTGTTATCACTCATAATTTAGAATATAGTGGTAAGTATAAATAGTACAAGGGCGGAATAGACGCTCCGAACACAATAAGCGGGACACGTATGAATATCGAATTAATAGACTCGGCCGGCGACAACCTCATGATCATGGCCGCCTTGTTTGTGACCTTCACCATATTATCGAACTTATCTAAAAAAGGTTGTGATACACCCCTCCGGCAAATTTGTGTTGGATTGATGTTTGGCGGATTTGCCTGCCTGAGCATGCTGGCCCCCGTTCAAGTGACCGAAGGGGTTATCGTCGACAGCCGGATTCCTATCATTTCCATGGCTGGGCTGGTGACAGGCCCGCTGGGTGTGGTAGCTGCAGGTACCCCCCCGATTGTTATGCGTCTTCAAATTGGAGGGATTGGATCTCTGGTGGGTGTGTTATCGATGATAATCGCTATGGTTGCTAGCGGTGGTCTAGGTTACTACATAAAAAAGCACAATAAGGGGATCATCCCGTTCCGGTGGATTTTTTACTACGCCGTTTTGATTGGCCCGATGTGCTTTCTGCCGATTGCCTTACTGCCCCCCGCTATCGCCAAGTCTCTACTGATTGATTCAGGCCCCTTCCTTATTGGCATCAATGTTGCGGGCGCGTTGTTGCTGGGCTATCTGCTTAGTCAGGATCGTAACCGACGTCTGCTGATGCTGGAACTCGACACCTTAAAGCAAAAGGCCGAAGAAGCTGCAAAAGCTAAATCTAACTTTATGGCACGAATGAGCCATGAACTTCGCACTCCCATGAACAGTATTGTCGGATTTACTGATCTGTTGCGCTCAACCCACATTAATGACGAACAGCGCTATTTTCTTGACCAGATCAAAACGTCAGGCCGTACCATGACCGATCTGATATTGGATATTCTTGATTTTTCACGCATGGAAGTTGGCACCGTAAAGCTTAACCTTGCCCCGCTTAATTTAGTCAAAATGATTGAAGGCTGTGGTGCTCTGGTCGACCCACAGGCTCATGATAAAGGGCTTGAACTCTTTATAGAGATAGACCCGCGTTGCCCGGAATGGGTAGAGGGTGATGAATTACGCATTCGTCAAATATTACTTAATTTACTGAATAACGCGATTAAATTTACCACATCAGGCTATATCAAACTAAAAGCAACAATTGAAGAAGATCAGGATAGCTGCACGGTGTCGTTCTATGTTATCGACACAGGCATTGGCATTCCTAAAAACCGTCAGGACGATATTTTCCATGCATTTGAGCTGGCCGATGTCTCACTGACACGGGAAACCAGCGGCTCTGGATTAGGACTTTCAATTGCCGAGCAACTCGCCCACCGCATGGGCGGCCATATTAGTGTTGAAAGTCAACCCGCGCAGGGATCGACCTTCAAGCTGACTCTTCCATTTAAGCGTACCAACGCCGTCCTGACCAAGGACGAAGAGGGTACGAAAATGGCCCTGAATCCCGAGGCTCAGGACAAAAGCATTTTGATTGTGGAAGACATCGCCATGAATCGGGACATTGTTGTCGCTATGCTAGGCAAGCTCGGCTATCAAAGCTCAACAGCTCACAACGGGGCAGAGGCCGTTGAACGAGTCAAGAAGCAACATTTCGATCTGATCCTTATGGATCTGCAAATGCCCATCCTGAATGGCTACGATGCTGCCCGCCAAATTCGTGAAGAATGCGGTATTGATTCAGATCAAACACCAATTGTGGCTTTAACAGCCCATGCCCTGCCCGAAGAAATTGCCAAATGCTTTGAAGCCGGGATGGATGATTTTCTAACCAAACCGGTAGAGTTCATTGAGCTTGCAAGTAAAGTTGAAGAATGGATTGGCGGCGGTACAGATGGCTGGGATATCCAGCAACGCGAGGGCAGCACCTACGAAAATGTTCCCTTGCTGGCCGAGGCTGAATTACGAAGTTTTGTCAGCTTTGTCGGCAACGACCGCTTGCTTGAAGCTTATGATGACTTTGTCAATGATAATGCGGCCCGTCTACTGATCATCCGTACCGCAATGGAAGATTTTGAAATGGTTCGTTCAACTTTGCATAACATGTCCTCCACCAGTGGTAATCTTGGTATGAAAAAGCTGTCCTTGTTTACCCAGCACCTGATGGATCAAGGCGTGGCCAAGCATAGGGGAATGGAATTGTCAGAGCTTGATATCCTCGATGGCTTGTTCCGCGAAAGTTGCCGTACCTTCGAGCGCCACATGGAAGCCGTCCGTAACATGGCCGCCTGATCCACTGTTTTTCCGGGGGACAGGCTCTCGCCCCTATGGTTTTGAAATTGCGCGATGAACACAAATCGCCATAATAGCCTGATGAAACAAATATATTGTCTGTTGCTGACTTTTGTGGCGACGTTTCTTCTTACCAGCTGTGCCTCATCACCTGAAGACCGCATTGCAAAGACGTCTGCGACGATCACACCTGCCGCCGGGGGCCCCTTACTGCCCTTGCCGGGAGAATCTCCCGTGAACGACCCTGATGATGGATTGTTTATGGATGTCTTATCAGGATGGCTTGAAAAAAATAAGGCTCCCGCTAATACCCAATATGAATTCACCCGCATCGACCTTGATGGTGATGGCCGCCGGGAAGGGTTGGTGCTAATGCAAAGCCCTCACCAATCTTGGTGCATGGAATATGGCTGCACGCTGTTTTTGTTCCGCGCCCATGATGAAGGATTTAGCTATCTCTCGGAAATATCGCCGGTACGCGGTCCGCTGGTGGTTGCCGAAAACCGCACCTCCGGCTGGCGTGATCTGATCGTTCATGTATCGGGATATCAAAGTCTTGATGCCCGAAATGTGGCCCTGCAATTTAATGGACGCACCTATCCCGCACAACCTGCCTCTGCTCCGGTAGTAAGCGTGAATATGCTGGATGTTGGGGGCGTAAAGATATTTCCCTGATTTTCACGAGCGTGTGACCTAGCGCCCTGAAACGCTACGCAGCAGGCGCCTAAAAAACCCATGCGGCGGATCTGATTCTATGACGCGGTTACGATCCTCTATCAAACGCTGCCTTTGATCATCATCAATAGTGAGATTCAGGTTTTTCATGACCTGATCAAAATCAACCGTCCGCACGTGTGTCTGTTTAAGACGCATCATAATTTTTTGTTCCTGCTCGCCGAAATCGCCATCGCTCCATACCAGCATCCGCGCATGGTAAAAGAATTGACTCCGATCATTTTGATCTTCGATATTGACAAACATCTCGGCAATATCCTGAGGCTGATCCATATCCTTTATAAGGATATTTCTTTGTTCAGCACTGAACGCCTCCTTCGCCAAAATATTATTCAGATATTTCTTTTCTTCTTCTGTTACGACATTGTCGGCATGAGCCATGGCAAACACCGCACGCCACATATAAAACTGACTACGCTCCAGTCCCTCACCTTTTTTGCCCTTGGCATCATCAATAATTGCGTCACTGGCAAAAATATCGAGAACATCCTTCAATCCCCAGACTTTTGCGCGCATTGCCCGCAGCCAGCTTGATTTTTTTTCACCGCTGGACTTGAGCTTATATAGCATCCGCTCCGTCCCCAGCGGCGTATCATGGCGCTGACGAAGCAGTTCTAAAATCTGACGCTCTTGCTCGGCAAAATCACCATCACACCACACCAACAAACGGGCAAAATTAAAAAAATCCTCGACATCCTTTTCCTGCGTGATCTTAGAGAACATCAGGGACACTTCCTGACTATTCTCGATATCTGCCTTCAGAATATCTTTTTGCTCAGGCGAAACAGTCAGGCGCGAGAGATAAATCTGCATGAACTGACGTTCCTTGTCGCTCACCTGACCATCGGCATGGGCCAATGCAAATACCGCACGCCACATATGAAAGCGGCTATCGGCCATAGATGTCATAGTTATTCTCCCGCGATCTGCGTCCAGTGATAAGAACCGGTTTTCTCCGCCAGCAGCGGCACCAGTTCGCCCATGATTGTATTCAATTCTGCCGCCAGCGTCCACGGTGGGTTTACCAGAACCATGCCACAACCATTTAATATTTCAGAATCAGTCGGCTGGCGCAGATAAAAATCAGCGGCTACTATTTTCCTAATCCCTGTGGCGCGTAAGGCCTCGTGATAGGCCAGCACGGCCTGCCGCCCCTTGATCGGATACCAGAATGCATACATGCCCGTAGACCAACGCTCACAGGCATTTTGCAAACCCTTAACCATACGCTCAAACTCATCCGTGACCTCAAAAGGCGGGTCGACCAGCACCAGCCCGCGCTTTTCCGGCGGCGGCAACAAGGCCTTCATGGTTATATAACCATCCATGCCCTCAACCCTGACACAGTGATCCCGCCCCATTACATCCCGCAGGGTTTCGCGGTCATCCGGGTGCAATTCATTGACCACCAGCCGGTCAGAGCTGCGCATCAGCCGCTGCATGATCTTGGGAGATCCAGGGTATTCGCCTGCAAACGCAGCAACCAGATCGAGATAATCCTGTATCGCCCCGGCCCGTGCCCGGCGCTTTTGCAGGCGGCCAATCCCGTCTGCGGCCTCACCGGTTTTTTTCGCCTGATCCGAATCCAAATTATAAAGACCAATCCCGGCGTGGGTATCCAGCAAGAAAAAGGGTTTTTCCTTTTGTTTCAGGTAGTCCAGCAGGCGCATCAGGATAATGTGCTTGAACACATCAGCAAAATTCCCGGCATGATAGATGTGGCGATAATTCATTGGCGTTATTTAGCACAGCCTGCCCCAGCCCCATAAAGGCATTTTTGTTCTTGATTTGTTCTTAATTGTGGATAATATAAAAACATTAAATGAACACTCAGGAGTCCTCGGATGAAGCCCGGTGCCGCCCTGTCGTGGCTCTTTCTTGACCTCAACAGTTACTTCGCCAGCGTCGAACAACAAATGAACCCGGCCCTACGCGGCAAACCTGTCGCGGTCGTACCGATGATGACCGATTACACCTGTGCGATTGCCGCCTCCTACGAGGCTAAGGCGTATGGCATTAAAACCGGCACCAGTATCGCTGAAGCCAAACAACTCTGCCCGCAACTGCGCTGTGTCTTGGCGCGGCACAACCATTACGTCGAATACCACCACAAAATCGTCGATGAATTCACCCGCCATACCCCCTTAAACAAAGTCTGGTCGGTCGATGAAATGTCAAGCCATCTACCTCCGAACAAACGCACCCCTGAAACCGTCCGCGCACTGGCCATTCGCCTTCGTGAAGGTATCTGGAAAAATGTGGGAGAAGCAATCAACTGTTCCATCGGCATCGCCCCCAACTCATTTCTAGCCAAGATTGCCACTGATATGCAAAAACCCAACGGACTGGTGATCCTGCAACCGGAAGACATGCATCACCGCCTTTTTGCTCTTGATTTGATGGATTTGCCGGGGATCAACACCAATATGCATGAGCGGCTGCGCCGGGCGGGTGTGACAACAGTTGAACAGCTTTGGCATATTTCACCCAAACATGCCCGGCTGATCTGGGGCAGCGTCAGTGGCGAACGTTTTTGGTATAATCTGCATGGCTACGACATTCCGGATACATCCACCAATCCCGGCATGATCGGCCACAGCCGCATCCTTGACCCTGAATTAAGAGTACCCGAAAAAGCCCGGCAAGTCGCCCGGCGCCTGATCTTAAAAGCTGGCACCCGCCTGCGCCGCAAAAGCTTTTACGCCACACGCCTTCATCTCTCGGTCAGAATTGCCGATGGTCCGCGCTGGAGTGGTGAAATGCATATGCACCCGGCCCAGGACAATTTCACATTCCTTCATGCACTCGATGAGATGTGGGAGATTATGCGCTCTGAAGAACATCCCGCCAAAATCAAAAAAATTTCGGTAACTTTGCACGGCCTGCGAAAACCTGAAGAACTGACACTCGATTTGTTTCACGTCGAAACAATTCAAGATAAACGTCAACAATCTCTATCTCTGCTGATGGATCGCATTAATGAGAAATTCGGGGCCGAAACATTGCGACTCGGCATATCACCACAAACGCAGGCCGGTTACCTCGGCACCAAGATTGCATTCTCCCGCGTACCGGATTTGGCCGAATTCACGGAATAACCCGGAAATATCCCAAGTGCTACTGCGGGTTTGACAGTCTCCACAGCGCGCTCTACCAATAAATGACCATAAAAAAAATTAAGCTTCTCGCCTTTGAAGAAGAAGCCGAAACAGGGATAAATCACGTGAGCGCCGCAACAACACCCCCAAGCCGGGTGCGTGTCATTAATGACATGTACCATACAGGAACAGGCCAAAGCACTGACATCCTGAAGGCGGATTTTGCTGGTAATTGGCCCCTCACAGATTTGGCTATCAATAATTCTCCCGCCATCACGATTACTTTTAATTCGCACAGCACGCCCTTTACAGATGCTGCGGCACACGTTGACAACTCCGAACGTGAATTCACCATTCACCTCAATCGTCTGGCCAGCCTGTCAACAATCTTCTGCCGCTACAGCAAAACCAGAGCCGACTCCATCTCTCATGAAAACATTCATATCCTGCAAAAATATATGATCCAGCAAGGCATCTCCGATCTGTTCGGTCGTTTTTTACGCCACGGCGTCAAGGGGATGCTCAAAGACAATACGTCAAAAGACGGAAAGTACTACTGTGCCGAAGATGAAATACACACAAGGCTGCATATGCTGGTATCATCCTATTACCGCGACCATCGTAAAATACCGCTTAACCAGCACGAGCTCTGGTCGCTACTGCATCATGAAGGCGTCAAGCTGCACTCACGCTGCGTTGAATCACTCTACCAGAGTCCGCAGGGACTTAAAGCGCTGGGAAAGTTTTTTCGTGAGCGCCGCCCCTGGATTGGTCGATCCACCGTGCGTGACATCAACCGCGCTCTTTTGAACATTCACCCCTCTCAACGCGATAAATTTTGCCGTATTACGTTACCAGCCCTCTACGGCAGCCTGCTGGA
>JAMPXY010000135.1 GCA_023700945.1 Alphaproteobacteria bacterium
CCAGATTAGCGAGTGTGGTCATAACTTCCGACTGCAGACTATTTTTTTGCAGCAGCAGTTGATCGTTAATCGTACGCGAATGTCCGGCAATCTGTCCGGCCATCGTTGAGATTTCCTGAGCCTGGCCGCGCAAAATCGTACGGATATGATCGGCAGAATCTTTTGCCTTGTCGCTGGCTTCATTTAATTCACCTACGCGACGACGCAGCGTCTCTTCAATCTGCAGGTGTTTGCTGTCAGCTTCGGCCACGGCACTTGCCATTTCTTTAAGTGGCTGCGCCAGAGCTGTCTGCACAGATTCAATCCGTTCGACAATGGTGGTGGTGGACAAATTGATCTTTTCAGACTGATTTTCAACTGATTGTGACAGGCGTGCAACCTGTTCATCCGCCAGCTGTGATGCCTTTTCGATTTGCTCGCGACTTTTCTCCAGCATTTCAACAATGGAGCGGATATGCTCGACATTGCCTTCCCCGGCACTATTGAGCTGTTCAATATTCTCACGGGTGGAACTGATCAAAGATTCTGCCTGTTCACGCGCAGACAGAGTAGCCTTTTCCAACTGCTCAATAGCACGGCGTACAGCGCCGCTGATGGTTTCGGCACCACTGAGGGCGACGCTCATTGATTCAGTAAGCTTGTTAGCTGTTGAGGTGCCCGCATTCTCAATAATTTCAGCTTGCTTGCCCAGCATTGAGGCGGAGTCACGGAGTTTTTCACCCTGCGCCACCAGACGACTTTCTACCGAGTCAGTGCGCTCGAGAATTTGGTTGGCGGCCTCACCCAAATTACTGAGGGAATTATTAATGGTTTCAGCGATTTTTTCAGCCTGCAGTGCCACACTTTGCGCGCCCAGATCCAGAGCCTGCCGGTGATCAGCGATGGTTTTGCTTGACTGGGTCATCGCCTCTAGTGTTTTTTCGGTGACCCCTTCCAGCCCTTTGATTTGCTCTTCAATACTGCTGGCAAGGCGGGTTGTTTCCTCTGAAACGCGGCCAACCGCAGCCGAAAGTCCTTGTGTGTGCTGGTCAAATTCGCCACTGACGGTTTTTAGGCGTTCAGTGACACGATCAACCGCACCATTGAGACCGTCATAGCTGCTGGTCAAATTATCTTCGATACCCTTGGTACGCTCGCCCGCTTTTTCGGCAGCCTCCAGAATCTTGTCAGCCCCTTTGACCAGTGCGGTTTCCATTTCGGTAGCCCGTTCTAGCACAGCGCTGGTGGCTTTATCCCACGCCTCAGCGCCTTCCTTGGTTTTCACGTCAATAGTCGTCGTGCGTTGTTCCATTTCTTCGGTCAGAGCCAAAAGCTTGGCGGCACGTTCATTGAGATTGTCGGAAAGACGGTCAATATGAAATTCAGCTTTCTTGGAAACACCTACAAAATCGCGGATCTCGGCCCGCAAACCTTGACGGGCACGTGTGATCGAACGAATAACCGTGCGCGACGACGCCGAAAGTTCAGCCGCCTGTCGGCATAATTGTTCAATATCACGGTTCACGCGCTGGGCACGCTCTTCCGAAGGGAAAATAATGGCCTGTAACTCATGACGCAGTTCAGCCGCATAACGGTTAATATCAGCCCCGCGTTGAAAATGGCTCAGCATCATCCAGAACAGTGCGATCGGCGCCAGCATGGCGGCCAGCAGCCCCCCCAACTGGATCGGCCCAGCGCTGATCAATCCCGCCACTCCGTAGGCCGCCACGGCATAAAGAACACAATAAATGATCCATGAAAACGTCACGCCTGCCCCGACCCAGCTTAAAGCTCTGTGCCAAAGGGGCCGTTTAAATTCAGAGCGGTTTACCAGCGGGGAGAGCATGAGCACGGGCTCACTTTCATTGTCATAGGATGACGCTTCTGGTGTTGTGCGCGGTTCAGCGCGCAATTCATCAACAGCTACAGATTGTTCTGCAGGCTCTTGCTTGATTTCCTGAATCCGCAAAGATTTCAAACCACTGCGCATAGATTGTGTTTGCACCGTTTCCAGTTTACGCGCGGTAATTTCCAGAGCATTGCGAGCTTGAGTTTTCAGAATGCTGCGCTCATCTGCCGAGAGTTCGGTATCATTGGCTGTCACCGAAACGTCTTCACGGATGGCCGAATTGTGAGTCATGTCACTATGCTCCCGCATGCAAATGAGTTGGACTATTTTTCTTGAAGTGAAATTTTTTAACCTTCTCCCGAAGATGGTGCAAGCCCCTAAAAACAGAGACTTAGAGACCATCCTTGAAAGTATCTCCAAAAAACAAGGCAAGTCACAGGGTTGGAGAAAAACAGTTCCTGCCCCACTCACTTGTGGATAAAAATTTTGTAAGGATGTGCCAGTCGAAACACAGCCGAATTAGGCATAACACAAATCTTAGAAATGCAGCTGTATAATAATAATTACAAGAAGTTATAACTCTTGCTTTAAGTCACGCCTGAGATGTTTAGCTACATAGGCCTGAAGATCGCGTTTCAGCTCCGGTGCCATGACATAAAGCCCAATCAGGTTCGGAAAGGCCATCGACAGGATCATTGCATCGGTGAAGCGGATTACATTTGTCAGATCAGCGGCACAGCCAACTATGACAAACAGACAAAAGACTATCTTGAAAGTTAATTCGACAGCCTGACGCTCACCGAAGATAAAGGTCGAAGCCTTAACCCCGTAATAGGCCCAGCCAATCAAGGTGGAATAGGCAAACATAAATACGGTAAATGCCAACAACCATGGCGCCCAAGGAATTTCACTAGCAAACGCATTTGAGGTCAGCTCAACTCCTGCCATACCCTGCCCTGACTGGTAAACCCCGGTTATCACAATGACCAAGGCAGTCATCAGGCAAATGATAACGGTATCAATGAAGGGACCCATCATCGCCGCTATCCCCTGCCGCACCGGTTCTGCCGTCCGAGCGCAACTCTGGACAATAGCGGCAGAACCCAATCCGGCTTCATTCGAGAATGAAGCCCGCTGGATTCCGGTCAACATAGCTCCAGCCAATCCAGCCAATCCAGCTGTCGGCGTGAAGGCCTCCTTCAAAATGACGCCCAAGGCTTCGGGAACCTGACCAAGGTTCATGATAATGACAAAGAAACCGGCCAGCAGATAGAGAATGGCCATAATCGGCACGAGTTTTGACGACACATTAGCAATTGATTTAATGCCACCAATAATCACCATGCCCGTCAGGAACGCCAAGACGACTCCAAACATCCAGCCCTTCCCCGCGAGCCAGCTGGCATCACCGCCAGACGCGTTCAAAAACTGCGTATATGTCTGATTGGCCTGAAACATATTACCGCCGCCAATTGCGCCACCAATACAGCAAAGAGCAAAAACAATTGCCAAAAATTTCCCTAATTTTGGCTTGCCTCTGTTAGTAAAAATATCCTGCAAATAGTACATCGGCCCGCCTGATATATCCTTTTCGCCTTTGGCATTGATAAAACAGCGACGATATTTAACCCCCGCCGTGACTTCGGCAAATTTAGTCGACATGCCGACAAATGCCATCACAATCATCCAGACAACGGCACCGGGACCGCCGACAGAAACCGCTACAGCCACACCGGCTATATTGCCAAGCCCAACAGTGCCTGCCAAAGAGGCCATCAGGGCCTGAAAATTGTTGATCTGCCCATCGGCTTCGGGTTCATCATGCTTGCCGCGCACAATATTGAACGAGTGCCGGAAATACCGCAGATTGGGAAACCACAAATAAAAGGTGAAAAAGAAACCAGCCACCATCAACCACAGCAGGATGAGTGGGAATGACTTTTCGACCATTACCCCTGTTGCATCTGGCACATTGAATTTCAAACCATAGAAAAGGACGGCCTCGCTGACATCCGCGAGAGTCTTGAACATCGCATCAATTTGCTGGTCGATTGACATAGTCTGATTCCTGTCCCCTGTTTGGTTGATCCTTCAGGATAGGCAGGGAACAAGAAGGCGGCAATACGGGGGGCAAGGTTACCCACAAACGGGTTATTTGTCGCAATCCCATGTATCGGGTAAGCCGTAATAGTAATAATGCGGATCTTTGGCCGAGACAGGCGTGGCTGGTATCCCTACCATGGTGACGCCAGGCGGTACATCATGCGTCACAACAGAGTTAGCACCAACCGAAGCACCGTCTCCCACAGTAATAGGCCCCAAGACCTGCGCCCCGGCTCCTATCATAACCTTATTGCCCAGATCAGGATGGCGCTTGCCGCATTTGGGCCCCTGTCCTTTACCGCCGAGGGTGGCCCCG
>JAMPXY010000136.1 GCA_023700945.1 Alphaproteobacteria bacterium
ACAAGAATAATAATGGCCTGATTGGCATGATCTCCAAGGCCTTTGGTTTTGAAGACGATGCCAACCACACACAATTCCGCAATTTGCGCGATGATGTGCGCACCCGCGGTCGCGAGTCTGTCCGTGATGGCATGGATTTCAGCCGTTTTGATCGTTCAGCCGCTCTGGCGGCCGCCCGCGAAGGCCAGCCGCTCCTCGCCAAAAACGCTTACGGCAGCCAGATGCTGGAATTGATCGGCAAGCATGAATCCGCCGGCGATTATAACCGCGTGTTCGCCCATAAAGGCGTCAAGCGCGTTGACCTCACCAATATGACCTTGAATGAAGTGCTGGAATGGCAGTCTGCCTACGTTAATCAGCAAAAGGCCCAAGGCTACTCCGCCGACAACCGTTCTTCGGCTGCCGGTAAATATCAGGTCATCTCCGGCACATTGCGCCAATCGATGAAAGAGCTGGGCCTGCGCGGTGACGAGAAGTTTGATGAACGGATGCAAGACCGTATCGGTATGCATCTGCTGCAAAAGCGCGGCTACAGTGATTACCTTGAAGGTCGCATGTCGGAAAGAAAATTCCTGACAGGTCTTTCCAGTGAATGGGCCTCGTTGCCCAAGGACGCTTCTGGTCGTGGGGTTCATGACGGGGTGGGCACCAACCGCGCCAGTGCCAAGGTCGGCACCGTGCTGGTGGCCGCCGAGCGTGATCAGGCCCTGTCAAACGTATTTGAAACGGCCCGCACCAGCGCTCCGCCAACTACTGTGGCCACCGCGGCCGCTGCGGAACGCCCCCGTCCCACCGTGACGCCCGCTCCCGCGCTGAGCTGAGCCACGAAAGTTCAGAATTGTTTTTTCAAGAGCCCCTGTAAGAGGGGCTTTTGCTTCTTCTCAAGCCGCAGAAATCTGCGAGTTTTTATGATTCATCCTTAAATATTTGACTTTAAACAATATTTTTGCCAAATATCCTCAGACACTCGTCGCAATAAAGTAACAAGGAGCTTGAAATGGCATCGACCATGAAAACCATGCAACGGACCATTCTGACATCGATCTTTGCCCTGAGCACTGTTGCCTTTTCTGCGCAAGCCGCACAGTACGAGCATGATGCCTATGGTCTGCGTTCAAACCCCACGTGCATGGATACAACGGACGCCGAAGACTATTTTGTTGCGGTCAAAGGCAGATCCCCTTCCGGCTTGAAGGCAGAAACAGATAAGTGGTCTCTGGAGCTCTATGAAAACAAAGGAAACAAAAGCTGGGTCATCTTGGCCAAAGACAAACGAGCCCCCAAAAGTGATGACAAAGTCTGTGTGCTGGCTATCGGTGAAGGACCCTACCAAAACTATAAGTGGTACACAAACTTGTTAGCCAAAAAACCGCTCCCTAACAATATCGCGACTGAAACAGTGGTGACCCCCAAGCCCAAGCTCAACTAGGCACGGATACAAATTACCACCAAACAAAAGGGCCATCATCTGACGGCCCTTTTTTATTGGTCTGGGATTCCCCTGCATTATGCAGCTTTGTTGATCACGTCCATCAGGCCCTTAACCGCGCTCACGGAATGATCAAACATTTTCTTCTCTTCGGCGTTGAGTTCGATCTCGACAATCTTCTCGACCCCTTTGGCGCCAATCACGACCGGCACACCGATATACAGGTCCTTGACACCGTATTCACCATTGAGCTTGGCCGCGCACGGTAGAATCCGCTTCTTGTCTTTCAGGAAGCTTTCCGCCATCGCAATGGCGCTCGCCGCCGGGGCATAGAACGCCGATCCGGTTTTCAGCAGATTGACAATCTCAGCGCCGCCATCACGGGTACGCTGGACAATCTGGTCGATTTTGGCCTGGGTACTCCAGCCCATTTTCACCAGATCCGGCAGCGGCACGCCACCCACGGTCGAATAACGCACCAACGGCACCATGGTATCGCCATGACCGCCCAGCACAAAGGCTGACACATCTTCAACCGAAACCCCAAATTCTTCCGACAGGAAGAAACGGAAACGCGCCGAGTCGAGGACGCCTGCCATCCCCACCACCATGTTCGACGGCAGACCGGTGACACGCTGCATCACTTCCACCATCACATCAAGCGGATTGGTGATGACAATAACAAAGGCCTTCGGCGCATATTTTTTAATGTTCTCACCAACGGTCTGGATGATGCCGCTATTGATACCAATCAGATCATCACGGCTCATCCCCGGCTTGCGCGGAATACCGGCAGTAACAATCACCACATCGGCATCCTTGATCGCGGCGTAATCATTGCTGCCGATGAACGCCCCGTCAAACCCCTCAACCGGGGCAGTTTCAGCCAGATCCAGCGCCTTGCCCTGCGGGATGCCTTCGGCCACATCCACCAGAACGATATCGCCCAGTTCCTTTAACCCGGCGAGCAGGGCCAGCGTGCCCCCGATCTGACCAGCACCTACGAGGGCAATTTTTTTACGCGACATCGTGAAACTCCTTTGAAATCCTTGAGGAAAAATCTGTCTCAGACATAGCTTTTTTGCGCCGCGCAAGCAAGTATGGAGCATTGAAAATGGTTGGCCTTCCCGGCAAATCATGTTATGCAAAAACATAAGCCTGCATATAAGGCCAAATAGACGATCAAAAATAAAAAAGAATAAACAGGGATACTATGAATTTACGCGCCACTTTCAACCGGCTTGCTACCGGTCTTGGCGTGGCGTTCGTGAAAAACTCAACAGCCGCCGACAAAACAGCGTTTTACGCGGCTTTGAACCCGAGAAATTCGAGCTGCCAGCGTAATTCATCGTCGGTCAGCGGATAATCTGTGCCCTCACGCGGATATAACAGTTCCTGCGGCGGCACCAGAGCCATTTCCTGCTGCAGGCGCAAGGCAAAGCGCATCGAAAAACCCGCCCGCCAACATAGTGCCACCACGGGCCGTGCCTTGCGCATACGGAAGACGCCTTCCACCGTATCGGGCTGGGCACGGGCCAACCGGGCCAAAGCCTGCACCACAAATTCCTTATCGCGCATCCCCAACGCATCCGCGACAATTTCTTCATTCAGTTGTTTCTTTTTATCCAGACGCAGCACCCGCTCAGCAGCACCTTCGCTAGGGACGATATCCTGTGCAAACGCCAGTCGTCGCTTGACCATACCGGCGATCTCATCAATTGTCTGCTGGTCAAAATCATCGCGCTCCAGCAAGACATCACGGACAGAGGCATCGGCAAACTCAGCCAAAGCCCGGGCTACGGACGTAGGCAGGCTTTTGCGCATGGCGATCGGACCTTGCCATTCTGAATAGACCCGGGCTTTTTCAACAATTTCCTGCAAAAGCCCCTCGCCCAGCTCGGCCCCGGCGTTTTTCAGTAGAATTTTACCAGCCGATACATCATCGGCATTGATCACGGCTTGTGACACAGGGCCGCTGACATGTGCCCGTCCGGCAATCGCCTGTATCGCCCAGCTGGCCGGATGGGTACTCAAAATATCCAGCAGAATGTCATCCGACAGCACCACACAATAGCGTAAAATCGGTTCCGAAACTTCGCGCTCCACATCCTTGGCCAGTTGCCCAACCACCGCAGGCGGGGCCGCCACATGATCACGCAACGCACTGGAGAGCGCCGCCCGGATTTTTAAAACCTCATCCAGCGCCAACGTGGCAAAAGCCTGCACGGCAAAGGCATATAACTGGGAATGGGTTTCCTTGCTGAGTTCCGGCAGCAAAATCACCAGACGCCGCGCCAGCGCCATGCGTACATCCTCGCTGTCATCCCCTGCCAGCAAAGGACTGGCCTGCACCGGTGTCGACATGTTACGCGCCACGGCCAGCCGCACTGCCGGGTCAGTATCTTCCTTGGCCAGATAAAACAAAATCTCCTGATGAGTGCGTGGGTCCTTGGCCAACGCCAGCCGCTTGCGTACATTGGCGGATTGCGCAATCACTTTTTCTTTCTCATAGCGCAGCGGATCGCGCTCCACCGTAGGAGGTAGCCGCGCCGCGCCTGTTTTGAATCGGGCTAAAAAATCAAACATAGTTATTCATGATAACAGGAGAAACCCACCAAATATTTAACAATCAACTATTTGATTTATCTATATTTTTCTCAAGATAGGCAGGACTTTGCATCTCGAGCAGGCGGCTGATCGTCCGCTGAAATTCAAATTCATGATCATGGCCGCGGTATAACTGATCGGGCGGGGCATCGGCGCTGACCACCAGCTTGGTACCCTGATC
>JAMPXY010000033.1 GCA_023700945.1 Alphaproteobacteria bacterium
AACGGAACGAAAATCCACGTTCAGCCTGATCCAGCTGCATTGAGGATACACCCAGATCCAGTACAAACCCGTCAAGTTGCGGATAACCCGCCTCTTCTGCCAAGCGCCTCACCTCGCTGAATCGCCCATGCTTTAAAATCAGTCGATCACCATAGATTTTCTTAAGGTCCTCCCCGAGCCATAAAGCGGATTTATCGCGATCAATCCCGATCACCGTACAAGTCGCGTGGTCAAGAATGGCTTTGCTATACCCACCCGCACCAAAAGTGCCATCAGCATAGACTTCCCCCGATGCCGGACGCAGAGCCGCCAGGACTTCATCGAGCATGACTGAAACATGCGGTTTATTGTTTGCATCTGCGCGCAAAGACATCATGCAGCCTCTCCTGCCCTACGCGGCAGGGTCAAACCCTGATCCCTAACCTGACGACGGGCCTGATCACAACGCATTTCATAAGCCGCCGGATTCCAAATCTGAAACTTGCGACCCATCCCGACGAACAAGGCCTGATCATCAATCGCCGCATGCCGTAGCAACTGCTCTGCAATCACCACGCGGCCCTCAGGGTCAAACGGAACCTGTACGGCTTCTGCAAAAATCGTTGTGGCGAGATCATCCTGTGCCGCTGAAAATAAATCATAGTGATCCAGCCGCGTGGCCAATTCCTCCATCGCAGCATAGGGAAAACCCTCAAGACAGGCATGAGTACCGGAGCGAAACAGCACGATTCCGGCAAAAGGCTGCGCCACCAGCGCCGTACGAAACGGCGCCGGAACGGAGACGCGCCCTTTGCGGTCTACCTTGTTGGCATATGTCGAGAGAAACAGCACCATAAGCTGATTGACCGACCCCCGGAAAAAAATGTGAGACAAAGCCGGAAATTTAGGTTTCCCGACCCTGTACAGGAAAGAATCACGCCCCTCGCAGCAGGAAGAACATGGTTATATATGGGTTATCATGGGCCTTCATGGGCCGTCAATTGAAGCTCTTACGCACAGCCAGTTTAGCTCACAACTTTCTATCCCACATCAGAGAGGCACCCCAACTCCTTGATAAAAAAGATTATATCAGAGTACTCGATTTTTTGCCCCCAGAGAGATATCCACTTGTCCCCAATCTTACCCCTGCAATCTGCCCTCTTATCCCCATTTTCATCCCGAACTTTATCAAATAGGGAACAAGGAAGTGATAGGGTCACGAAATATTATGTCTATTTTACTCCCCCTACAAAGCGCAGAATTGCGCGCTTCAGAGGCCGCAGCACAACTATAAGGATATGTAAAACTGCTCAAAATTATGAAAACAAACTTGATCCTTAACGAAAACTTATGGTAATTCATTGATCCAACATGATGACTATCAATGTTTTGTGTGGGGAGAAAACATCATGCTTTCAACTATCGTCCTGATGGTTCTGGCCATCCATGGCGGCTTATTCGCGGGTACAATTGCGTACTCGGCTTGGAAGGCTGCCCGTTTGGATCAGACCATTACATTTGCAGAAAAACTATGGTCTTTGCCGCTGTCCTTCTGAGGAGGAACGCAGCAAATACGTGCCTACGACTATAAATTTACTGCGTAAAAAACTGCGTAAGAAAAGCCGTCCGGTGATCCCGGGCGGCTTTTCATCATTACGCAAAAAAAGGCCAGAAGTCCTGTAAGCCGGGTTCTGTACGTGGTAACCCACGTGATGACCATTCCTCTGGGATGTTTGTTACCAAACACCTCAAGCAACCAACCCGGGCCACAAGGCGCAGACAGCCCTATGCGCGGCCCCTATTTGGTCTTGCTTCCGGTGGGGTTTGCCGTACCAGTCCTGTTACCAGTCCCGTGGTGGGCTCTTACCCCACCGTTTCGCCCTTGCCTGATCTGCCTTGCGACAGCCATCGGCGGTTTGTTTTCTGTTGCACTAATCCGTCAGGTCGCCCTGCCCGGCCGTTAGCCGGCACCGTATCTGCGTGAAGCCCGGACTTTCCTCCCTTAAACAAGTTAAGAGCGGCCATCCGTTCTTCTGGCGCGGGCACTCTTACATGGCTTACGGGGTCATGGCAAGTTTCTGCCGCAGCAAGGCCGAAAGCCGCAAGGCGGTTTCATCATTCGCCCTCCCGGCATAAGACGGCTGGGCGGTGAAGGCCTCAGGCTGGAAATGGCGCTGGAATTCCTTGACCAACACCGGCAAATCCAGTCCAGGATTATAGCCGTAGGTTACCAGCGCCTGCTTTAGCTTAGCTTCATCCCGTAACAGCATTGCTGCCTCGTTAAAATCCGCCTGAACCGGCTGCGGCCAGGAGCCAACACCGGCTGCGGCCAGTGTTCGCCATGGGAACTTGTAATCCGGATCTATCTTGCGCCCCGGGGCAATATCGGAGTGTGCCAAAACGTGATGTGCGGGAATGTTGTGACGGGTAAGAATGTCTTTTGAGAGAGCAATCAGGGCATCAATCTGCGCATCGGCAAAATCGGTGTAACCGTAAGTCGGGCCCCCATTGACCAACTCAATACCGATAGAATGCGTATTGATATCTGATACACCACCCCATTCCGAAAGACCTGCATGCCAGGCACGATTTTGTTCATCAACATATTGCGTTATTGCACCATCAATGTCGATCAGGTAGTGGGCGCTGACGCGTGCGCCATCAGAACGCTGACGCGTGGCCATAAAATAACCATCAGGGTCCGCAGCATCCCTGCTTTCGGTAAAATGGATAATCAGAAACGTCGGTTGTACCCCGGTCTTGCGTGGTTCGTGATGGGTTGAATTTTTGCGTACGATAGACAGGGTCATCGCGGTTCCTTTACCTTCAACAGCAATATCATGCCCACCAACCAGAAGACAAGAATGGTAGCAATACCCGCACGCTGGCTATCAAAAGCCTGCGTCGCTATGGCAAAAGCCAGCGGGCCGAGGAAGGAAATAGCCTTGCCGGTCAGACCGTAAAAGCCATAAGTCTGGTTGATTATATCGGGGGGTGACAAACGGGCCGCGAGTGTGCGGCTGGCTGATTGCACAGGCCCCAGAAAAATCCCCAACGCCAGCGCCAACCCAATAAAAACCTGTTTATCCGTAACCATAACAACCGCAAGCCCGGTGACGATCAACCCGGTCAAAGCAATGAGAATCGTACGTTTTGAACCAATCCCGTCATCAAGCCACGCAAAACCGGCAGCCCCTAATCCCGCCGTGACGTTGAGGCCAATCGCAAACATCAGGATTTCTTCGAAACTCATACCCAGTGTCCCGGCGGCATACAGTCCACCGACGGCAAACAACGTATTCAGACCATCGCGATAGATCATGCTGGACAAGAGAAATGTTGCCAGATTTTTATGTGCGCGGACATGACGAACCGTATAAAATAAGTCAGCAATACCTTTACGTGCAGCCGCCCGCAGCGACAACCCTGTGCGCGCCACATCATGACAAAAAAACAGCAGCGGCAGCATAAAGACAAAATACCACAATGCCGTCAGCGGGCCTGTGGCGCGGATATGTTCAGAATGTTCTTGTGGTAGCGGCATAAACGGCTTCATCTCGCCGACCCCCAGCAACCCGGTCAAGGCCAGCACCAGACAAAACAAACCGCCCAGATAGCCCATACCCCACGCCCACCCCGAAATACGCCCGATCATGTGTATGGGCGCGATATGCGTGAGCATGGCATTCGAAAAAATCAGCGTCAGCTCAAAACCAATATTGGCAATCACCACCAATGTAAGCACCATCAAGATGTTCGCTGCCGCAGGGTCCGGCATCGCAAACCAGAGCAGACCTGTCGGGATGATGCAGAGCAAAGAAAAGAAGGTGATAAATTTTTTGCGTGCCCCATAATCATCGGCAATCGCCCCCAAAGGCGGACTTAAGAGCGCAATCAAAATGCCGGAGAGGGCCAACGCATAACCCCATTGCGCCGCCCCGGCCGTTTCATCACCGACAATCCCACGGGCAAAATAAACACTGAAGACAAATGTGACGATGACCGTGGAGAAAGCAGAATTTCCCCAGTCAAACAGGCACCATGAAAAGACCGATTTTTTGTTCATGGATACCCCTTACGCTGTCCGCAAACTATACTAAATTATTCCTATAGAAAGGACGACTGCATGAAAAGCCTAGTTCTCGCAGCCACGGTGTATGCCATGTTTTCATTTATTACCCCGGCTCGCGCCGAAAGCGGACCTGATTACAGGACAGAAAAACCCGATAACATGCCGATTGCCACCTTTGCCGGGGGCTGTTTTTGGTGCACGGAGAGCGAGTTTCGCCCTCTGCCTGGGGTGCTGTTTACGATTGTCGGTTACACCGGCGGCCAGATGGAAAGCCCGACTTATGACGATATTTCAACCGGGCAAACCGGCCATGCCGAAGCACTTGAGGTCTATTTTGACCCTGAAAAAACTACCTATACGGCGCTGGTCGAGCATTTCCTGACCCGCGCCCATGATCCGACCGAGCTGAACCAGCAATGGGTGGATAAGGGGACACAGTATCGCTCGGCCATTTTTTATCACAATGAAAAACAAAAGCAGCAGGCGCATGCTGTGATTGATCGCCTGAGCACCGAAAAATACTTTAAAAAACCAATTGTTACCGAATTGGCCCCAGCCGGGCCCTTCTGGATCGCCGAGGACTATCACCAGAATTACTATGATAAGTACCGCGAAACCTATGGCCAAACCCACCGCCGCGTTGAGGCCAAAAAGCTCATGCAAAAAGAGCGAGAAAAAGAACGTCAACGGCGTTGAACAGCGCGACATACCCTGTCGTGCCGCAGTTTTCCTTGGTTTATAACCATTCCTGCCCCTTTTCGCGGGTGTGGGTAATCTTTTTATTTTTCCATAAAATTTACCATTAGCCCGCCATAATATAAGCTGGGTACAGATGAACCGGCACTTGCGTACGGGGGAAAAGGCGATCCCGGACATCGCCTTGAAGGATTGTGTGCTTTGATGATGGGACGAAGCCTGGAACTGATGGGGATGGCCTCTTTCAATGTCTTCCTCGGCATGGTTTTGACCGTAACCTTCCTCAACCAAGGGGGGGGCAACAAGCCCTCGCGCCTGAGCGAGGAAAGTGTCTCGGCTTTCATTCAGGAAATGGCTGAAGTCGCCCACGGCAAGAAAGAAGGTCTTGATCAATATGGCATCACCACCTGGTTCATGGATCACATAGATGATAACAGCCTGTTCACCGCTACCGTCAATATCGCACAAGCCAATGGCGATGAAAACCAGCAAACGCTGGAGATGAACCGCATGAATTATATCAGTCATATCCTGCAGGAGATAAAAGGTGTGCAGGAACGCGAATCGCACCTGAATATCGAGTACGTCAAAATCAATGAAGACGGCCGCACCGCTTCGGTGATCTATACCAGTATTGATAAAGGACGTATGCCCGTCGCCGATCAGGGAACTGAGTATACCGTTCCGGTTACGGGCATGTCCTATTGTGAGCAGAAAGTGGCTCTGCGCAATGCCACGATGAAGGTATCTGGGGGAAATTGCACCACCAATATCACTGTGGCCGAAAGCTTCTGAAACCTCTATAGCGCGTTTGCCGCCGATCCCAGCAATATGGGGATATAGGCGGTGGCAATATGCACCATCGCAAAGACGTAGAATCCGCCCAGCTGATAGGCCATATCAATCGCAATCGCCTCAAACGACACGCCGGTATAAAGCGACCCCATCACCGTAGGCGGCATGGAAAACGCGACCCAGAGCAAACACGCCAGACTGATGAATTCATGGACTTTGCTGATGTTGAGCATATCAACAAAGAAAGAGAAAAAAGCCGCTGCCAGAAACCACAGCAGCAGGGTTGAAACGTATTGCAAAGGCTTAACCTTGATATCGTCAGCCGTCAGGCCGCGCAATTCCATCCAGCGCCGCCCCATCACCTTGGGGTGATACCATAACAACCCCAATGCAAACGCCCCGATCGCAGATGCTAGCGTTGCCGTATACGGAAAATCTACCGCTTCAATGACGTTCATGGAAATCTCCCCTTATGATTTTCAGGCCTAGCCGCGTTCAACCATCATCTTTTTGATCTCGCCAATCGCCTGCGCCGGGTTTAAGCCCTTGGGACAAGTATTGGTACAATTCATGATAGTATGACAGCGATATAATTTAAAGGGATCTTCGAGCTGATCCAGCCGTTCACCTTTAGCTTCATCACGGCTATCAATCAACCAGCGGTAGGCCTGCAGTAAAATCGCGGGCCCCAGAAATTTATCGCCATTCCACCAATAACTGGGGCAGGCCGTTGAACAACTGAAACACAGGATACAAGCCGCGGCGCCATGGCCATCATGACCATTCATGAGTTCGGCATCATTAGCACTTTGCAGGCGTTCACGGCTCGGGGCCGGTGAATCGGTTTTCATCCACGGTTCAATCGAAGCATATTGCGCGTATACATGTGTCAGATCCGGCACCAGATCTTTTAAGACCGGCATATGCGGCAACGGAGAAATATGGATATCACCCTTGACGTCATCAATGGCCTTGGTACAGGCCAGCGTGTTCTTGCCATCAATATTCATCGAGCAAGAGCCACAGATACCTTCGCGGCAGGAGCGGCGGAATGTCAGACCCGGATCAATGTCGTTTTTAATGTGGATCAGCGCATCCAGCACCATCGGGCCGCATTTGGATAGATCAATCGTGTACTCATCCGTTCGCGGATTCTCATCTTTATCAGGATCATAACGATAGACCTTCAGGGTGCGGGCTGTTTTGGCCCCCTGAGCTACGTTAACGGTCTTACCGGGTTTGACCCGTGATTTTTGCGGCAATCTAAGCTGTACCATGATCAGTCACATCGAACGGTCAAGAAAAACAAGCTTACAGAATAAGGCCTTAGCTGTGCGCTGTGAAGCCGTAAACCGCAAAATCGAAGGGAAAAGATCAGGCTTCCAGCCCAAACCGCTGCAGGCGCATCAGATAACCACGGGCTTCTTTCATTTTATCGTAGCCCTGTGTCCCGCCCTGCTGGATGGTTTCGCGCAAAGTATCGACCCGTTTCCCAATCGCCTCCAGCGCGATGTACGCCCGCACATCACGCGCACGCCCCTCGGGGGTGCCGTCCTCACTGTGCTGGGATTTCAGGCTGGTCAAGGTCTGGGCCAGCTGCTGGCAAACCTGCGGGCCACGGTGTGCCACTACCTTGGCCTTGAACAATTCAACCAATCCACGCGGTTCATCTCCCTCGGGCTGCGGGCCCTTGGAACCTGAATTGCTGAAGGCGTGTTTCAATTGCGGAAAATCGAACAAAATCAGCCCTGCCTCTTGTAATCTTCTGTCTTTATTTATAGCGGGAAAGTCCTAAAATTCCAATAAAACCTGCAAATTGTTGGAATCGTTGACTATTTGAACAACAAAGTCGGACGACTGGTCAACACGGTATACAGAGCCAAAGCCCGGCTGCGGCAAGTATCACTTTGCAGACGCCGCAGATCCTTTTCCATGTCATTGAGCATATCCTGACGCCCCGCCATAATGTCTCGGTCTTCCTGCAACAGGCAATATTCCGGATCAACAGTTTGCTTTTGCAAATCAGTCTTCTCGCGCTCAACGATGGAACGGGCATTTTCCCGTAACCGGACCCAAAAAGCGGTACGATCAGATCCCTGCTGTTCTTGTGACATAATCACCTGGACTCGTAAAAAGTCGAGTCTCTCCTTGTTTTTACACCTCTGAGGGTATCTGATTGTCCGCTGAGCGTCAAATTCAGCCCTAAACTATAGGAAAAGCGCCATGGAACACCTGAAGATTGCAAACAGCCAAATCCCGGTTCTGGGCTTTGGTACCTGGAAATTATTCGGCCCTGAGTGCATCAAGGCCACCGAGCTGGCCCTGCTCGCAGGCTATCGCCATATCGATACGGCGCAAATCTACGAAAATGAAGCCGAGATCGGCACCGTACTGCGCCACTCAGGAATAGCACGCGGCGAAATTTTCCTGACCACCAAAATCTGGATGGATCATGTCGGCCCCGGCAAGCTCCCGCGCTCGGTGGAAGACAGTCTCAAACGACTGCAGACTGATTATGTTGATTTGTTGCTGCTGCACTGGCCGGTCGATGACGTCCCACTCCAGAAACAACTTGAAGCCCTGCAAACTGTACAGCAGGCGGGCCATGCCTGTCTGATCGGCGTATCCAACTACCCGGTCGCGCTCATGCGCGCCGCCTGCGAGGATTATGGCGTGGCGCTTGCCAATAATCAGATTGAATATCACCCCTTCCTCTCTCAAAAACCGGTGCTGGATTACGCGCGCGCCCACGGCATGTTTATCACGGGCTATAGTCCGCTCGCCCGGGGCAAGGTTGCCGATCATCCTTTGTTACAGCAGATTGCCCGTCGTTACGGCAAAAACGAAGGCCAGATTGCCTTGCGCTGGCTGATCCAGCAGGAAGGCGTAGCCGCCATCCCCAAGGCCGCGCACCCTGATCACATCCGCGACAATATCAATATTTTCGACTTCGCCCTGACAGACGAGGAGATGAATGCTATATTTGCCCTCGCCCGCCCGGATGGCCGCCTGATCAATCCTGACTGGTCGCCACAATGGGACAAAGCCGCTTAAACGAGGAGTTCCTGATGCCGATTATCCATGTCCACCTGATCGAAGGCCGCAGCATCGAGCAAAAACGCGCCATGGTCGAAAAAGTCACACAAGCCGTGTGCGAAACCGTCAACGTCACCCCCGAACACGTCAAGATTATCATGCATGACATGGCCAAGCATGATTATGCGACGGCAGGCGTTCTGAAATCAGATGAACAAAAATAGTATGGACGCAGCACAGCCACGAGAGATCCCCGCGTTCACAACCCGTCTGGCGGAGCCGGGTGACCTTGATATCTGCGTTGCCTTTGATTGCACAGATCCCACCGATTCACGGCGTGATCAGGAAAAGGTCGATCTGATTAGGGCCCGCATCGACTCGCAGGAAATATTCCTCGCCGTCACCCCGGAAGGCAGTCCGATAGGCTACGTCGCGATTGATCGCCTCTGGCCGATGATGTTGCCTTTACTGTCATGGGTCTATGTCGCTCCCGCCTGGCGGACCTACGGTGTGGCGGCTGCTTTGGTAGATTTTTGTTTTCACAATCTAAAATCACGGCAGTACAAGAGGGTTTTACTATCAACCCAGACAGACCGGCCACAAATGATCGAGACCATGCGTGCCATGGGACTCAAGGAAATCGGCACGCTGAAGGCCAACCCCGATGAAAATGTTGGCGAAGTTTTTTTCATCCGTGAATTGTAATCAGGATTATTCCGGCAAAAAACCACCGGACTGCAATGACCACAAGCGGGCATAGTGTCCGCCTTTTTTGACCAGCGCGGCATGGCTGCCATCCTCAATGATCCGGCCATGATCCATCACGATCAGGCGATCCATACGGGCGATAGTGGAAAGGCGGTGGGCAATCGCGATCACGGTTTTTCCCTGCATCAAGGTCGCGAGTTGCTCCTGAATATAGGTTTCAACCTCGCTATCCAGCGCCGAAGTCGCTTCGTCCAGAATCAGGATCGGCGCGTCTTTCAGTATGATCCGCGCAATCGCAATCCGCTGACGCTGACCGCCGGAGAGTTTGACGCCGCGTTCGCCAACATGGGCGTCATAGCCTTTGCGGCCTTTTTCGTCTTCTAAATCTAGAATAAATTCATGCGCCTGCGCCTTGCGGGCAGCTTCAATCACCTCTTCCCGGGTCGAATGCGGGCGGCCATAACGAATGTTCTCGATGATCGAACGGTGCAGGAGCGAGGTATCCTGCGTGACCATCGAGATATTGGCGCGCAGGGAATCTTGAGTACAGCCCGCAATATCCTGCCCATCAATAATAATGCGCCCGCCTTCAAGATCGTAGAAACGCAGCAGCAAATTGGCAATCGTGCTTTTTCCGGCACCGCTGTGCCCAACCAGCCCGATTTTCTGCCCCCCTTCGATGGTCAAATTGAAATCATCAATCACGCCCCGGGTTTTGCCGTAATGGAAAACCACATGATCAAACACAATCTCACCACGCGGCACCTGCAGGGGGATAGCGCGGTCATTATCGGTAACGCGGTGCGGTTTGGAGATGGCTTGCATACTCTCTTCTGCGGTACCAACCCATTCAAAGATGGCCGTGAGCTCCCACATGATCCAGTGCATCTGGTGGTTGACCTGAATGGCGAGGGGCATGATCATCGCGATTTGCCCCGGCGTGACCGCGCCCGTATACCACAGCCACAGCGACAAACCACCGATCAGCCCGATCATCAGGCTGTTGACGATACTTAAAGCCGCCACCATGAAATAAATCTGCAGATTTTTATCGACAATCCTGCCTGAATGGCGCTGCAGCGAGCTCAAGACGAAATCGTCTTCGTGCTGTTTACGCGCAAACAATTTAACCGTCATGATATTGGTGTAGCTATCAACAATGCGGCCAACCATATGGCTCTGCGATTCCGAGAGGCGCAGCGATTTTTTCTGCACCCGCGGAATAAAAATCAACAGGATCCCCAGATAAAGGCCAATCCACAACAACATCGGCAGCAACAGCAACCAATGCACCGCCATCAGCAAGGCGATGGTGGTCAGGACAAAGACCATCACATACATAACCGAACCGATGAACTGCGTCAGGACATCGCGGATGGCCGGGCCCATCTGCTGGACCTTGTTGGCAATCCGTCCGGCAAAATCATTCTGAAAGTAAGAAAGGGAATGACGCAGTACATACCAGTGCGATTGACGGCGGATCATATTGCCCAGAAACGGTACCACAACAATACTGTGGACATACTGGGCGGCGATCCCCGCTACCGGCGTCATCACCAGACACCAGCCGACAAAGCCCACGATCGGCCAGAAAATCTCCGCCATAATCTCGGGGGGCGTGCCGCCGCTGGAAAGGCCATCAACGATCGCCCCGACATAGTAAGCCATCAACGCATTGAGCAAGGCACACACGGCATTCAGAACAACCAGCCATAAAAGCGGCCCCTTGACCTGCACGATAAAATGCCAGAACAGCGCACCCAGACGGTCCGGGATCACCGGATTATCAGGAATTTTTTCAATATCGATATAACTTTTCAGCGGCGCTTTCATAATGAATTACTCATACAATAAAGAACGTGGGAAAGATAGGATCGCCCCGGACATGATTTTCGCGTTCAATCTAGGCAAGGCGGTCTTCCAGGCTAAGGAAAATGGCCATTCCCTCCTCAGCGCGCACAGGGTTCATAATAGTCCGTTCTATAGGCTTTTTATGGCGAGCATCAGGATCCCCCGGCAGACCACAGCAAGATCGCGAGCCTGAAGGCGCAGAAGTCAGCGGAGTTCGTGCATATTGGCTGTCCAAGCATGCATGATTCTTATCCTTAATGACGGCCCCCGAGAATGTTATATGACAAAATTCCTGTTTTATCAAAATCGTACGGGCGCGGGATGTTTTCACCGCAAGACGCAAAGGTCGCACGAAGGAGATCAGTGTGTGGCTGGCGTGCGGTAAACATGGCAATGTTCAGCATGGCCACTGCACATCTGATTCAGACAAAATTTTTAGAATTTCAGCCTGTTAAAGCGAACCGGCTTGAACGGTTCTGTGTTCAGTCGGATAGCTATAAGCCGCGGCCGCACCTCCCGGCTGCCATCTGAAAGCGTATAATAGGGGTAGGTATAGTACTGGACGGTTTTATCCTGATCGCCACGAGAGATATTGATCTCCACCGGCACCTCCGCCATCCATGTCCATTTGTTTTCAGAGTAGGCGTGTTTCAGAATTTTAATCTTTTTGGGAGGGTTCGCCCTGACCGACGTCTTGCCATCGAGCCAGCCTTGCTTATTCAAATCATCCACAATCATATCCCTGTGGGCTGGAGACAGATCGGGAATGATTCTGGATAGATATAATTCGTAATCACCGTTTTCATCGATCGAAATGATGCGAACAATATCTTCTTGTATGAGGTTATCGATCATGCCCTGTCCCACCGGAGAAACTTTGTAAGGCTGAGGCGACACCATATCGTTGTGAAGATAATGACGATAGCCAAAATTTAGGGCAATCACCACAACCAAACCGGCGATGAAAATTTTATCAACGCGCCTTATATGAAGCATCCTAATAAACTCGTGCCTTCGGTGGCACGGCTTCAACTTCATTGGTAAGTGTGGTCAGTGTCACAGGGCGATAACCGATGCTGGCCTGCCCCTGCGGATCTACCCATGTCACGGTGTGTTTCAGCCAGTTAACGTCGTCACGCTCCTTGAAGTCTTCGCGGGCGTGCGCACCGCGTGATTCCTGACGGTTGACGGCGGAATACATAGTCGCCACGGCTTGCCCCATCAGGTTATCAAGCTCCAATGTTTCAACGAGATCGGTATTGAAGATCAGCGAGCGATCCTGAATCCCAATATCACTCATCCGGGCATAACACTGACTGATTTTAACGCACCCTTCTTGCAGCGTATCGCCGCTGCGGAACACCGCCGCGTGGTTCTGCATGGTTTTTTGCATGTCAAGGCGCAGCTTCGCGGTGGGGGTGCCCCCCTTGGCATGGCGGAAATGATCGAAGCGATCCAGCGACCTATTCGCGATATCGCCCGCCAACGGCTTATGCGACGCGTTCGGCATTACGGTTTCTGCCGCACGGATCGCCGCGGCGCGGCCAAATACAACCAGATCAAGCAACGAATTGGAGCCGAGGCGGTTGGCACCGTGAACGGACACACAAGCCGCCTCGCCAATCGCCATCAGGCCCGGCACCACGCGATGCGGGTCGCTAGCGGTCGGGAAAACCACTTCGGTTCTGACGTTGGTCGGGATACCGCCCATATTGTAATGCACGGTCGGCAATACCGGGATTGGTTCCTTGGTGACATCAACCCCGGCAAAAATGCGCGAGGATTCAGCAATGCCCGGCAGGCGGGAATGAATGATGTCGGGGTCAAGATGTTCGAGATGCAGATGGATATGGTCTTTCTCCGGCCCCACCCCGCGACCTTCACGAATTTCGATCGTCATCGAACGCGAAACGACATCGCGCGAGGCGAGGTCTTTAGCGCTCGGGGCATAACGCTCCATAAAGCGTTCACCTTCAGAATTGGTCAGGTAACCGCCCTCACCGCGCACGCCTTCGGTAATCAGGCAGCCAGCACCATAAATGCCAGTGGGGTGGAACTGAACAAATTCCATATCCTGCAGCGGCAGGCCCGCGCGCAAAACCATACCGCCACCATCACCCGTGCAGGTGTGGGCCGAAGTGCAAGAGAAATAGGCGCGGCCATATCCGCCTGTCGCCAGAATGGTCTGGTGCGCACGGAAACGGTGCAGCGTACCGTCCAGAAGGTTCCACGCCATGACACCGAGGCATTCACCTTCATCGCTCATGATCAGGTCGAGGGCAAAATATTCGATGAAGAATTCGGCGCGGTGTTTCAAGGCCTGCTGGTAGAGCGTGTGCAGGATCGCATGACCGGTACGGTCGGCAGCGGCGCAAGTGCGCTGGGCGGTGCCCTTGCCGTAATTGGTGGTCATGCCGCCAAAGGCACGTTGATAAATTTTACCTTCGGCGGTGCGCGAAAACGGCACGCCGTAATGTTCGAGCTCGATCACGGCAGGAATGGCTTCCTTGCACATATATTCGATCGCGTCTTGGTCGCCGAGCCAATCCGAACCCTTGATGGTGTCGTAGAAATGGAAGCGCCAGTCATCCTCGCCCATGTTGGCGAGTGCCGCGGAGATACCGCCCTGTGCCGCGACCGTATGCGAACGGGTCGGGAAGACCTTGGAGATCAGCGCTGTTTTCAGGCCCTTCTCGGCGCAACCAAAACCGGCGCGTAAACCCGCGCCCCCGGCGCCCACCACAATAACGTCATAGTAATGATCGGTAACCTGATAAGAATTTGTCATGATACTACCCGGCAAAAGCCACCTTCAAAATAGAGAACACAGATGCAACTGCTGCAGCGATAAAAAACAGGCGCAGACCAATCAACTTGACCATTTTAAACCCAGGATGGTGGATATAGTCCTCAACCACGACCTGTGCGCCAAGCGCCGCATGATAAAAGGTCGATAGCACTGCGAGGATCATTAAAATCGCATTGATTGGCTGCGCCAGCCATAAACTGACCGCGGCATAATTCCAGTCCTGCATGTGGACAACCGACCACACCAGCCAGAGCATCAAAGGGATATTGGCCAGCGCGGTGATGCGTTGATGCAACCAGTGCCCGGCACCATGATGAGCAGACCCGGCGCCACGAGCCCGGGCGAGAGGCGATAAAATTCGTTGTGGTGAATTCGACATATCAGCTTTCCTTTGTTGCCCTTATTGCCATGGGCAAGCGACGAACCAGACCAAGAGGGTCATCAACACAGCAAATACAAATACCGCAAACGCACTGCGCTTGGCAGCGACAACCGAATAACCCCGTCCTGTATCCATGACCAGATGGCGAAAACCGTTCCCCATATGAAAAAATAACGCCCCGGTCCATCCCAGCAACAACACCGTTCCCACCGGGCTGGTGATAAATTTATGAAAGCACTCATAAGCCACCGGGCCGCTGGCAAGCGCCAGCAACAGCCACACCAGCAGCACTGTACCCGCCGCCAGCGCGATTCCGGCGGCACGGTGCAGAATTGAGGCCAGCATGGTGATTTCCCAGCGGTAAATCTGGATATGGGGGGAGAGTGGTTTTTCAGGAGTCATAATATTTAAAGTACCTGCCTAGGTTAACGGCCCTATCATAAGCCCCTCGCCACAGATTGCAACGGGGAAAAGGCAATCGAAAACAGGTGGTTAGGCATCAGACCGTCGGTTGAAAAATGAGCGCCACGCCGTTGATGCAATAGCGCAGCCCGGTGGGTTGGGGCCCATCCTGAAAAATATGCCCGAGATGGCCACCGCAGTTGCTGCAGTGGGTTTCGGTGCGGGCGTAACCCAGCTTGTGATCAACATCCTCACCCACCGCCTCTTTGCTTATCGGTTGCCAGAATGAGGGCCAGCCCGTCCCGCTGTCGAACTTATGTTCTGACGAGAACAAAGCCTGATCACACCCGGCGCAATGAAACACACCCTGACGGTGCTCGTTATAAAGGGGGGAACTAAAAGCACGCTCGGTGCCCGCCTTGCGCAAGACATGGTATTGCATTTTATCGAGTTTGGCCTCCCATTCAGCCTGAGACAGCTTGAAAGGAAAGGCGTTACGGTCGATCTCACCGTCTTCTTTTTTGCCGAATATACCCATTGCCCCCGCCCCTGAAACGGTTCCCATAAAGATTGCCAGCAGGCCGAACTGCATAAAAAGACGCCGCGTGATCATCGAACTAAAATAAGCGCCCGCCGCGCTAAATCAAGGTCCTGGCGGCAGGTTATCAGGAGATGTCCGGGCAGTCGTGGCCCGCCGCATCCAGTTCACCGGGAGTTTTTCCGGTGCTGCCTCCTGCTTGAGGAAGGCCGCCAGATAATGCAGCGTCAGATAGGGGTTAAACACCTCCTGCACGCACACCGGCCCGGCATACATAAAGCCCTGCGTACGCAGTTGCCGCAAATATTTGAGATAGTCCGTACGCTGAATCTCGGAAAAGAAGTCATAAACAAAGGACGTCGCCAGCAAGTTGGTGGTGTGCATGTTGCGCGCAATCGAAAGCGGAATTTGAACCCGGTCCCCCGGCAACCGCACGACCTGACGCGGATCATAACTGTCAAGATGCGCGCGGAAAGCCTCAATCCGCAGGCGGAACGATTCGGTATCAGGCATCCGCATACGCAGTGTCCGCCCCTCTTCAATCACCTGACGGTGTTCGCCGTCATTCAAGACGCGCTCAAGCTGATCGATCATGGTGCGGGATTCGCGATATAAATGCGCATGCATGGCATAAAGGCTGCCGCTCACGAGAAAATGCATATTGGAATAATCCGGAACAGACGTTCCTTCGCGATGATTGGACACCAGCAAAAAAACAGAGCGTACATCTTCGAGCATGATCTTCTTATCCCTGTTCGCTGCAGCCCTTCTCATGGCGGGGGCCGTCAGCACGAAAGACGGTACGGTACGCCCCGGCTCTCGTTTTTTCAAGAAATGATTTTATTAATTTAAATCAACGATTTAGAACGTAATAATTCGGCGATTTGGACAGCATTCAAGGCCGCCCCCTTGCGCAAATTATCGGCCACGCACCAGAAATTAAGGCCGTTATCAACCGTGGCATCCTCACGGACGCGGCTAACATAAACATCATCCTCTCCCTGAATTTCGGTTGGCGTCACGTAACCAAGGTCGCTTTCAACATCAATGAGCGTGAGGCCTTTGGCTCGGGTGAATAATTTCTTGGCCTCATCTGCACTCAACTCATCTTCCAACTCAACATTCACCATCATCGCGTGACCAATAAATACCGGTACCCGCACACAGTTGGCACAGACCTTGATTTTCGGGTCGAGGATTTTCTTGGTCTCAACCATCATCTTCCATTCTTCCTTGGTCATATTGTCATCAAGGAAAACATCAATTTGCGGAATGACATTAAAAGCAATCTGCTTGGTAAATTGCTCGGGTGCCATCTGGCTGTTGGTAAAAATAGATTTGGTTTGATTGAACAGCTCATCCATCGCATCCTTGCCCGCACCGGACACGGACTGATAGGTCGACACCACCACACGCTTAATCCGGGCAGCATCATGCAGCGGCTTCAATGCCACCACCATCTGGATAGTTGAACAATTCGGGTTAGCGATAATGTTCTTTTTCTTGAAATCAACAATCGCCTCAGGATTCACTTCCGGCACAATCAGCGGCACATCCGGGTCCATGCGGAAATGGCTGGTATTGTCAATTATAACCGCCCCGGCGCGGGCCGCCTTTGGTGCAAATTCTGCTGACACTTTGGCCCCGGGGGACGACAGCACAATATCCACCCCCTTAAAGTCATAAGTTGCGAGATCCTTAATTTTCAGGTCTTGATCGCCGAAAGAGACTTCCAGTCCCTTGGAACGGGATGACGCCAGCGCTACCACTTCACTAGCCGGAAACTGACGTTCAGCCAAAGTCTGGAGCATTTCCCGCCCGACATTTCCCGTAGCCCCAACAACTGCAACTTTATATGCCATAGAACACCTCTTACTGACCCCACTTTCTATGGTAGGATAGCCCCCATGTCAAAGCCTGCTACCCGAAACCCGCCTAAAAAAGATAATCTCCGCGATTTTTACGAAAAGGCGCCGGTAGGAATTGCCGCGATTCGCCGGGAACGCGGCAAGCTAAAGGTCATTTATGCCAATCCGGCCCTGCTGAGATTAACAGGCAAAAAGACCGGCAACATCTGCGGCCAAGGCATAGAAACCTTGTGGCCGGGTACGGATGCCCGTTTGCTGATTAAAAAACTAACCGGAGAAGCCATTCCGCGTGATTTCAATCTGGTATTTAGAAAAGCAGGCAGCAAAACAGAACGCTGGGCGCGCATCGCCGTCACAACATCACGTTTTGAGGGACAGAATTGCCTGATCCTCTGGATCAATGATATTTCCTCGAGCAAAATTGCCGAAAGCAAACTACTCCAGCAGGTACAAAAAGCCGATGCTGCCGCTGAAATGAAGGCCAATTTTCTGGCAACGATGAGCCATGAAATCCGCACCCCGATGCAGGCGGTGTATGGCCTGCTTGAGTTGATCGGCGAGGAAAAGCCCGAACAGAAAATCCGCAGCATGGTCGATATCGCCAAAACATCGGCCAGCGGCTTGCTGGAAATTCTCGATGATATTCTGGATATGGCTAAGATCGATGCCAATAAAATGGAACTCGATCTGTTTGAAGTGCCGGTGCGCACACTGGTACGCGGCACACTCGAAGCACTCTCGGTCAAGGTCCACGGTAAAGATGTTGCCCTAATTGATGACATTGCTGCTGATGTGCCGTTTGTCGTGACCGGCGATCCCAAACGTCTGCGCCAGATTATTATGAACCTCACCGGCAACGCCCTTAAATTTACCGATAAAGGTAGCGTAACCGTTCATGTCAAGCGGGCCGGGAAAAGTAAAAAAAGTTCAGCGGCCTTGCGCCTGCGTTTTGAAATCAGCGATACCGGCATCGGCATGAGTGAAGACGTCTGCGCCCGTCTGTTTCAGCCTTTTTCTCAGGCCGACAATTCAACCTCGCGCAAATATGGCGGGACCGGCCTCGGCCTGTCTATCTGCCGCCGTCTGGTTGACCTAATGGGGGGCGATATCGGCGTAACCAGCCGCCCCGGCAAAGGCTCAACCTTCTGGTTTGAAATCCCCACCACCGAAGTTGACACCAGTATCATGTCCGCTGATTTACCCTCGCTTGAGGGGATTTCGGTTTTATCAGTTGAAGATCATCCGCAAGGTGCCAAGGAAATCGTACGCTCGCTTATGTCGATGGGGGCAAAAGTCGAGAGCTGCCCGACCTATCAGGAGGGGCTAGAACTGGTCAAACGCCGTCCGTTTGATGTAGCGGTGATCGATCAGGGGTTGCCTGATGGTTTAGGTCTTGATCTGATTCGTGAGGTAATGAATATCCGCCCCTATATGGGCCTGATCATGTATACCGTGCGCGATGATATCGGCATGCAACACACCTTGCAAAGTCTGGGGGTTACCTATCTGGCCAAACCCGCTAGCCGCATTGGCCTGGGCAGCGCGGTCAAAGATGCAGCCCTCAAAACCGCCCGTGTAGCCACCAACGGCCCCACACGCCTGCTGATCGCCGAGGATACAGCCAGTGTCCGGGATGTTTTGCGACGCCAGCTGGAAAAGCTCAATATCGAGGCCGATTTCGTCGAGAATGGCCGCAAAGCCATTTCAGCTTACCACAGCGGTCAGTACGGGATTATCATTACTGATCTGCATATGCCGGATATGGATGGGTATGATCTGGTTTCCACCATTCGCAGCGAAGAAGCCGGACGTAAGGCCATGGGACAAGGTCTCAGCACCACCCATCTGCCGGTGATTGTCCTTACTGCCGATGTACAAATGTCACAACGTCAGGTTTACCTAAGTCATGGTTTTGATGAATGTCTCTTGAAACCTGTATCGCTCGGACAATTCCGGCGTCTACTCATCCGCTGGGGTCTACTCGAACACAGCGATGAACCAGAGGAAATAAACCCGCAACCAGAAACTCTCCTCGACTCCGCTGACAATCTGCCACCCGCGATTGATAAAATCGCTATCCGCGAGCAAATGGGCGCGCTGGATCAAGGAACGATTGAAATGCTGGGTTTGTTTATCGAGATGACCGCCCCGCAAATCGCAGAACTCACGGAGGCACAGATCCATCTGGATTATAACCGCCTTAAGGAGCTGGCCCACAGCCTCAAAGGATCATCGCGGTCTGCCTGCTGCAATGTATTGGGTGATATGGCTGCCGCCTTGCAAACCGCCGCCGAAGAACAACGCAGCGCCCCGCAACTCATCGCACAAATCGAAACAGAATTTGCGCGGGCCTGTATAGCCATCAAAGAGCTGCAGCCCGAAGACTGATCAGCACCCAGCCGCAGTTTCATCGCCATTACTATCACCCAGATAGGTGGCGGTGCCGCGGGCAATCAGCCTGACCCGGAAGCACACAGACCCATTCGGACAGGTAATCGTTGCATCATCAGACACTAATGAAACATCACCCGCTGTGGCGTCGACAAAATCAGCCTCACATTCGGCATATTGCTCATCCAGCTTCTCGAGCGCCGTGCGCAAAAAGGCGTCGGTCTTGTCTGTCGCAATCCAGAAGAACACCCCATCCGTATTATTGTACCATTGCCAGGGCGAAAACAGTGGCGGCGGCGGCGGCAAAAATTTACCCGAGGCTGCCGAGAAAATTTGTATATGGTTTTCATCATTATTACCGGGGTTACCGGGACAGCGAATTCCAGACACATTGCGATTGCCGCTGGGGCCTATAGTGGCGGTAGCATAATGTGTGGAGTTCGGGTTAATCGGGTAGGCTTCGTTGGCATTGGGCTCATCTGCGGTGACCGAGATACTATCATCCCCAGCCGGGTAGGTCAGCACGCATTCCTGTGCTGCCGAGCGGATAAATTCAACCTGTGAAGCAATTTCGGAGACCGTCCGGAATGTGTTCTGGTTTTGCCCCTGCTGACTTGATGGCTCCATGAACGCGACTGTCAAAGCCGCCAACAGCGCAATCGCAATCAAAATGTATATTAACGCGCTGCCACGTTCGGGATGATAAGAATTTTGCATGAAGTTTGTGCCTCTGTTTTCATTATACCCCAAAATAGGGCGGCGTCACCCGGCAAGTTCCACCAGTAAAAAC
>JAMPXY010000034.1 GCA_023700945.1 Alphaproteobacteria bacterium
CCCCAAGGGGCAATACCTGCCCGTACCCGATAATCTATCCCTGATCGAAGCCGCCGCCCTCCCAGAAGCCGTCTTTACGGTCTGGAATAATGTCTTTATACGCGGCAATTTGAAGCCCGGAGAAACTCTGCTGGTGCATGGCGGGTCCTCCGGCATTGGCACCACCGCCATCCAGATGGCCAAGGCTCACGGCGCCACCGTGATCGTTACCGCCGGGTCAGCGGATAAATGTGCCGCCTGCGTTAAACTCGGCGCTGATCAAGCCATCAATTACAAAGAACAAGACTTCTCTGCCCTTCTCTCTGAGATTGATGTGGTACTGGATATGGTCGGCAGCGATTATGTCGGCAAAAATCTAAAAGTACTCGGCGATGGAGGGCGTCATGTCAGTATCGCCACAATGGAGGGTGCCAAAGCCGAAATCGATATACGCCTCATCATGCAAAAGCGCCTGATCCTCACCGGGTCCACCCTGCGTAACCGTTCCGTATCAGAAAAAACAGAACTGGCAAAGAATATCCGGGAAACTGTTTGGCCGTGGATTGAAGCCGGCATGATCAAGCCTGTGATCTATAGAACGTTCCCTCTCACCGAAGCCGCCCGCGCCCATGCCGCACTCGAGCAAGGTGATCACATCGGTAAGATTGTCCTGACAATTCAATAATTATGTAAATAAATTAAAGCTGGCAGTTTTGCCGTCCCGCCCTTATATTCCTGCTATCCTCGACATTACAATACGTCGTGAGATGACCTCTGAAACAGCGGGTCGGGCGCAAGAAAGTATTATCTGTTGGAATAAACACTCAAGGAGAGTTTTAAATATGGCTACCAAAATTCCTGTTGCCGGGCTGCTGATGCCCAAAGCCACCGCTGTCTGGCTGGTGGAAAACACCCCGATGACCTTTGAACAAATCGCCGATTTTACCGGCCTGCATCCGATTGAAGTGCAAGCGCTGGCCGATGAGGAAGTGGGCCGTGGCATCGTTGGCCGTAACCCGGTCGAACATAGTGAACTTACACAAGATGAACTGGATAAAGCGATTGACTCCGCCATGAACGGCGATGCCAGCTATCGAATGAAAATGGCTCGCAGCGATCTGCCATCGGTCAAGGTTCGCGCCAAAGGGCCACGTTATACCCCTGTTACCAAGCGTCAGGATAAACCAGATGCGATTGCTTATATCCTCAAGCATAATCCGGAAATTTCCGATGCCCAGATCTGCAAGCTGATTGGTACCACCAAACCAACGATTCAGGCCATTCGTGACCGCGAACATCCGAATATGCCCAACATTAAAGCCCGTCACCCGGTGGATTGCGGACTTTGCACCTATGCCGATCTTGACGTTGCCTCGCGCAAGGGCCTGAAGGCACAAGGCAAGACTCCGGAAGAAATAAACGCCCATAAGGAAAAAATTCTACAGAGCCAGCAATTGCCCGAAGAAGAACCGAGCAAACCCTCAACCGGCTTTGATTTCAGCAATTTCCTGAAAACATCCAGCAACTAAAGTTGGGATCATACCAAACACAATAGCAAAACGCGGCCCCGCAAGGCCGCGTTTTTTTCCCTAGGATTGGAACCTATCTAATGACGTCAGCCGCTACTGGCCTCCATCTCTATCTCTTCCTTGATACGTAATTTCTCAAGCTTCAGCCGCTTCATCGCCATCTCACTGGGGCGCGGATGTTTTAATTCATTCTCCAACTGGGCCGACAATTCTGCATGACGGTTCCTCAGTGATTGCAATCTCCCTCTCACGTTTCCACGCTTGGTTGGCATCTTGATTGTCTCCTTTGTTCTTTTTGAAACATGCGACAAGCAGCGGCGGATCCGTTTGTGCAGACCCACGAAGAATATACAAAAGACTCTAACCGCTACCCATAAGATCAGGATGTCACGAGCATAGTTAACGAAACGTTAATTCATACTGCAGTACACACAATACACAAAAAAATCAGCCACCGTTTGACGGGTGGCTGAGTAGGTGTTGCGTGTGAGGAGGAACAACATTCCTATACTCACATCTTAACCTGTTAACTGTTAACCCCTGTTAAATATTGTCTAAAATTGTATCTAAATTATTAAACGCGGAGAAAATTTTTTACAAATCAAAGACTACACCTTGCGCCAACGGCAGGGCTGCTGAGTAATTAACCGTCTGGGTTTGGCGGCGCATATAAGTTTTCCATGAATCCGAGCCACTTTCGCGACCACCGCCGGTTTCTTTTTCACCGCCAAAAGCCCCGCCAATTTCAGCACCGCTTGGGCCAATATTGACGTTGGCAATACCGCAATCACTGCCCGTCGCCGAAAGGAACAACTCGGCCTCGCGTACATTCAAGGTAAAGATGCACGATGACAAACCTTGCGGCACATCATTCTGCAGGGCGATGGCCTCGGCCAAATCCTTGTACTTCATCACATAAAGAATCGGGGCAAAAGTTTCAGCCTTGACCACAGCGCTCTGGCCTGACATCTCGACCAAAGCTGGCTTGACGTAGTAACCTGCCGCGAGTTTACCGTCAGTAACGCGCTGGCCACCGGTTAAAATCTTGCCACCCTCGGCCTGTGCCTGCTGCAAGGCTTTTTCAAAGGCATCAAACGAAGCCTTGTCAATCAGCGGGCCATTCAAAGTTCCTGCTTCGAGCGGATTGCCAATACGAATAGCCCCGTAAGCCTTTTCCAGTGCTGCAATCAGCTTGGCATAAACCTCAGCGTGGACAATCAAACGGCGCAGCGTGGTACAACGCTGCCCTGAAGTGCCTACTGCCCCAAACAGGATCGCGCGCACAGCCATATCCAGATCAGCCTCTTTCGAGACAATCATCGCGTTATTACCACCCAGCTCAAGCAGGCTACGACCCATGCGGCCCGCCACCTTCTGGGCAACAGCCCGACCCATCGGGACACTGCCAGTGGCGCTAATCAAAGGTACATCATGATGATCAACCAAGGCTTCGCCAATATCGCGGCCCCCGATCAGAATTTCCATCATACCCTCAGGCAGCTTGTGGCCAGCCTTACGAAAGCGCACCGCCGCCCGTTCATAGATAACTTGGCAAGCCAACGCGGTCAGGGGGGTTTTCTCCGACGGCTTCCAGATCACCGGGTTGCCGCAGACATAAGCTAACATCGCATTCCAGGCCCAGACCGCCACCGGAAAATTAAAAGCAGTAATGACACCAACCGTCCCCAACGGCTGCCAGACTTCTCTCATATGATGACCGGGGCGTTCGGAGGCAATGGTCAAACCATAAAGCTGACGGGAAAGCCCTACGGCAAAGTCGCAGATATCAATCATCTCCTGTACTTCGCCCAGACCTTCAGAGAGAATTTTACCGCACTCAAGCGTCACCAGCTTGCCCAGATCTTCCTTACTGGCACGCAGTTCCTCACCAATCAAACGCACCAACTCGCCACGCACAGGGGCCGGCACTGCCCGCCATTCGGCAAAGGCTGCATGCGCACGAGCCACACAATCGGCAACATCAGCGACTTTGTGCTGACGCAAAGTCGCCAGCTGTTCGCCGTCAATCGGTGAACGCACAATCAAGTCCCCGGCCGCAAAATCAGACCCACAGAGGCCCAGATTCTTCAGGATATTCTGGCTTTCATTCATCATCGGACTCACTTTCGCGGAAACAGACATGGGCATGGGATCTCTCCTGTTCTTACATTGATTTTTCTATAAAAGCGTGGCCATTTTGCCACAGTTAGCCTAGGAGCTAAAGCCCCGCGCCACCACTATGATACGGAAAATATCAGGACTCGCTCAAGGATGAAACCATGGTCTGCTCGGCAGGAATTTCATCACCTTTGTCCGGTTTGAGTGCGGTACCATACAGCAGTCCCGCTTCTTCCAAAATTGGATAGGCTACCGAGCACATATAGCTGTTGATCCGGCGATAATCGCGAATGATATCGAGATGCAACCCGCTGGTGGCGATGGTTTCCGGGACGCCCTCACGGATACGTTCCATATGATTTTGGGTCGCCTGCTGCTCGGCCTTGCGCAGTTGTTCCTTGGCCTCGATCATCCGGCGCGCCAGCTTGGCATCGTTACTGACAAACACACTTTGCGCCAGACGCACTGTTTCGAGTACGGCATTATGAATTTCCTGAATTTCCTGCCAGCCCCGATCAGAAAAACGCTTATGCTCACGAATTTTCTTGAGCGCCATTTCCATCAGGCTTTTATCGATAGTGTCACCAACATTTTCAAGATTGGTGGCAAAAGTCAACGTTCGCACATATTGCTGTGTATCTTCAGGATCAAGTGATTCACGAGCCATTTTAGCCATGTAGAGCTTGACCGCCTTATTCAGCTTATCCAAGACGTCATCACGGGCCCGGATGCGATAGACGATGGTTTCGTCGTTAGTCCGCAAGGCAACGATAGTATCTTCCATCATGCTTTGCACCAGATCTGCCATACGCAAGGCCTCACGTCCGGCAGAGGACAAGGCAATCGCCGGAATATCCAGCTGGTTTTCATCGAGATAACGTGCCCGGCCCGGATCATCCGCATCGGGACGATCAGGAATCATCCGCAAGGTCAGCTGGTAAAGGCTGCCCGTGAAAGGGAGAAACAAAGCAGCCAACATAATATTAAAGCACATATGCATATTGACCACGACACGGGCCGGATCATCGGAGATGGCCTGAATAATCGTTTGCACCGGTTCTAGCAGCGGCAGAATGATAATAACACCCATCAGCCGCATCAGCAGATTACCCACCGGCACGCGTGTAGCTTCGGGTCCATCTTTCATGGTGGCAATCAGCGGTGCGATGACACCCCCAAGGTTGGCACCCAAGACCATTGCCATCGCCACATGCAACGGGACAATTTGCGCGGCAGCCAGTGACCCCAGCAACAAAACAACAGCCAGCGAAGAATGACACATCCATGTCAACAGGGCCGCAATCATGACCAGCAAGACAGGGTCCTGATCGAGAGATTCAAGAACCACTGGCAATACATCAGACTCGCGCAGCGGCGCGGCCCCCTGCTTGATCAGCGACAAGGCCAGCAGCATCGTCCCTAGACCAATAAGCATTTTGCCAAAATGCGACAGGCGCCCCGGCCTGTTTTCAAAAACTGTGTAAATAAGAAAACCTGAAATCAGCATTGAGGGCATCATCCAGCTCAAATCGAATGTCAGAATTTGTGCGACCAGCGTTGTCCCGACATCAGCCCCCAGCATGACCGCCAGTGCCGCAGCACCCGTCATCATCCGCCGCCCGGTGAAGGATGCGACAATCATCGCGGTAGCAGTCGAACTTTGCAGCAGTGTGGTCACCCCGATCCCGGAGAAAAAGGCACTGATGCGGTTTCGGGTACCCCAGGAAATCGCTCGGTGCAGCCCCTGACCAAACGCCTTGGTCATACCAAGCTTGACGCCGCGCAACCCCCACAGCAGTACGCACACGCCGCTAATGACATTCAAAAGAACCATGGATGGTGTAGCAATAATCAAAGCGTGCGCATTCTCGTTAAATACAAAAACATCCCCGACAACCCTTCAGCCTGTCCTGCTGCACCGCACCCAAAAATCCTTTTAGAATCAATTGGTTCAGATGATTGCCCGTAACACTATACTAGAACCCGGCTCCGGGATGAGCAAGATACTCTTCCTCATCCGGCGTATTCTGGCGGCCCAATATGGCATTTCTGTGAGGGAAGCGTCCAAAACGCTGGATAATTTCGTAGTGCCGCGCAGCATAATCATAGCCCAGCGGATCGTCCTCTCGCATGGCACCAAACAGCTTTAGGGATGTCTCCTGATCCGCCAATGCTTCGCTATGCTCGAACGGCAAATAAAGAAAGCGACGGCGCGTGGGTGTCATCATCTGATCAAAACCCCTGACAATCGCCTGCTTGGCCACGCGTAAGGCGGCGACATCACTGGCAAAGGCAGTGGCAGCGCCCCGGAACATATTACGAGGAAACTGATCCAACACCACACACAAGGCCAACGCGCCCTCCGCCTCATCGCGCCATAAATCGCACACCCCATCGGCAGCCAACCGGTAAGTCCCCATAAAACGGTCACGGATCAGGTCGTCGAAACTTTCATTTTTCTGGAACCACTGTGAAGGCTGGACTTCTTCAAACCAGAAATGCAAAACCTCATGCTTGCTGTCACGCATAAGTTTAAGGCTCTATTTTTTCTCTGGTGGGGGAGTTTCTGCAGACTGGATTAAGGCCCAGAAAGCCTTCTCGGCCCGCTGCCCCAAAATCGACAGGACAATCGCAGGCAAAAACGGCACCAGAATAATGGTCACAGTCACCGGATGCTGCAAAGCTTCAAAAAATTGCCCCTCAATATTGCGAATATATAAAACCGTAAAGACAGCCAAACCGGTGAAGGCAAAAACAAGTGCCATCAATCTATAAAGTTTTGCTTTCATAAGCAGCGCACGGGCCTTGAGGCGCACATCTTCCTGAAGAGGCTTGCCCTGGGCAATCGCTGCCGGCGGTTTACCGGCCATACTCTATCTATCCTGTCTGGATATCCGAACTAGTGGAGTTTAGCCCAGAGCTTCTTCTTTACAGTATACATGACACCGGTAAAGACCAGAAGGAAAAGGAACGCGGTTATACCAATTCGCTTGCGTTCTTCCATATGTGGCTCAGAAGCCCAGGTCAGGAAAGTCGCCACATCTTTTGCATATTGATCGACCGTTTGCGGGGCGTTATCGTCATATGTAATTTGTCCGTCCTGCAGCGGCGGAGCCATGGCAATAATATGCCCCGGCATGATCGCATTCCAGTGCTTACCCTCAGGGACTTCATGCCCTTCCGGGGCATGTCCATACCCTGTCAAAATTCCATAAATGTAATTAGCGCCGCCGTGGCGGGCCTTGACCAGCAAGGACATATCAGGCGGATAAGCACCATTATTGGCATACATGGCCTGTTCACGGTTGGCATAGGGCGCCTTGAAAGGATCACTCGGGCGACCAGAGCGCTCAAACATATCGCCCTCGTCATTCGGGCCATCGATGAAGGTGTATTCCCCTGCCACCGCTTTAATCTGCTCTTCATTGTAACCCAGCGCCGTTAAATCACGGTAGTACACCTTATCCATCGAATGGCAAGCGGCGCAAACCTCACGGTATACCTTGAAACCGCGTTGCAAAGACGGACGGTCGTACGTCCCGGCAAAACCCTCAAAAGACCACGAGAGCTTGGGCAAATGCCCGCCTTCAGCGGCGCGAGCTGATAACGGTGACAACACCGATAACGCGACACAGGTCACAAGAGCCAGTTTTTTGATCGTCATAATAATTACTCCGTATCTCTTATGCCTTGAGGACCGCTTCGTTAATGCTGACCGGAAGCGGCAGTGCCTTCTCGTTACGCGACAGCCATGGCAAAATCATCAGGAAATAGGCAAAATAATAGCCCGTCCCCAGCTGACCAATCCACAATAGCGGGATCACCCCAAACAGGGCGGCATCGGCAGCTTCCATCCCGACATATCCCAGCACCACAAAATCAATCGCCAACACCAGCGTGGCCCACTTGAACAGCGGGCGGAAACGGGCACTGCGCACCGGATGAGTATCCAACCACGGGATAAATACCAGCAGGATCACCGAACCAAACATCGCCAGAACACCAGCAAGCTTGGCATTAATGAAAACCAGATCGGACAACGGCAACGAAAGCAACGCCCCGCCAGAAGCCTTTTCCACCTGCGATAAATAACCCAAAGCAAAGAAGATGCCAGCCACCACCAAGAGCGGCAACGCAAACTGCCGCCCCAGTGCGCACAACAACCCGCACAACCCGGTCTTCTTATCAGGCCCGCCATAAATTGGTGCCATCACCACAACCATGGCCACCAACGACAAGCCAATATACGGATTAATGCCGAACGTCAGACCACGCAAGATCGCGTAGAATGGCAGGAAGTACCACTCTGGCACGATATGCGGCGGTGTCACCATCGGGTTGTATTCCACAAAGTGATCCGGGTGAGCAAAAATGTTCGGGAAGAAGAAGGTCACAATCACGTAAAGCAGCAAGAACACGCCCAGACCAAACGTATCCTTCATCGTATAGTAAGGATGGAACGGCAAGGTATCTTGCGAGCTTTTAACATCAATACCGAGCGGATTATTTGAGCCCGAGACATGCAAAGCCCATACATGCAAGAACACCACTGCAAAAATCACAAACGGTAACAGATAGTGGAGCGAGAAGAACCGGTTCAAGGTCGGGTTGTCAACTGAGAACCCCCCCAGTAACAAGGTCTGGATCATATCGCCCACGACCGGAATAGCCGTAAAGAAACCGGAAATAACCGTCGCCGCCCAGCCGCCCATCTGGCTCCAAGGCAGGGTATAACCCATAAAGGCTGTGGCCATCATCAGCAGATAAATGATCACGCCCAAAATCCACAGCAATTCACGCGGTTTTTTATACGAACCGTAATACATGCCACGGAAGATATGAATATAAACAGCGATAAAGAAGAAGGAGGCACCGTTCATATGAATATAACGCAGCATCCATCCCCAATTAACATCACGCATAATCCGTTCAACAGAACTAAACGCATAATCGGCATGAGGCGTATAATGCATCGCCAGCACGATACCGGAGACGATCATGGTAATCAGCATGACCATGGCAATCGCGCCAAAATTCCAAAAATAGTTGAAATTGCGCGGCGTCGGGAAAACGCCATATTCTTTTTGCATCAAAGAGAAAACCGGGAGGCGCTCATCAATCCAGCTTACAACCGGATTTTTGAACTCTGCGCGTTGACCACTACCCATTTAGATAACTCCGTAATCTGAAGATGTTCGACGATCAGCCAATCTTTACAAGCGTATCGCTGACAAAACTATATTCGGGGACAGACAGGTTTTTCGGTGCCGGACCTTTGCGAATGCGCCCCGATGTGTCGTAATGCGAACCATGGCACGGACAGAACCAACCGCCAAAATCGCCCTTGGCATCCGTATCTTTCTGACCAAGCGGTACACAGCCCAGATGGGTACACACACCCACCATAATCAGCCACTGATCCTTTTTAACCCGGTCAGTATCGCTCTGCTTGTCACGCAACTCAGCCACATTGACGGCGCGCGCCTGTTCGATTTCAGCCGCCGTACGGTGACGCACGAACACCGGCTTGCCGCGCCACTTGACTGTGATCGCCTGCCCTTCCTGAATTGGTGCCAGATCGACCTCAATCGTTGACATCGCCAGCGTATCAGCTGCCGGATTCAGGGAGTCGATAAAGGGCCAGGCAAAGCAGCCCGCCCCCACCGCGCCAAAGGCTCCGGCCGTCAGTAAAAGGAAATCCCGGCGGGTCTGGCCCTCTTCAGAACTGTGATTAGCTGTGTGAGCACTCATAAGAAAGCCTCAGAATTAGTCAGAACATGTAGCAATACAAAGAATCCCTGCGAAGGGATAACACAGTCATGTACTTGGAATTGCTGGGCGATGCAAGTCCCCACTGGCCGATCCCCCTACATCATGAACAAGCCTTTGGGTCAAAATTATTATGTCAAATTAATATTGACTTGGGGGGCCGTTTCCCCGATGCTGCGGCCATGAAACCGCACCCGGCCACCTCGATCGAGACGATGCAAACCACAGCCAGTCTGTGGTTCAGGGAGCTCCGCGACCTCATCTGCAACGAATTCGAGCGTCTTGAAGACGAATTAACCGGTACCCCCTTCCAAAATCAGGCTCCCGGACGCTTTACCCGTAAAAGCTGGGAACGCGATGATTCCGGTCAACCGGGCGGCGGCGGTGAAATGTCCTTGATGAAAGGGCGGGTGTTCGAGAAAGTCGGCGTCAATATTTCGACGGTCTACGGCCACTTTAGCGAAGATTTCCGCAAGCAAATTCCCGGTGCCATCGATAATAACGGGGCGTTTTGGGCGAGCGGCATTTCACTGGTGGCGCACATGCAATCCCCGCTGGTGCCGGCCATTCATATGAACACCCGGATGATCGTCACCGCCAAAAGCTGGTTTGGCGGCGGCACCGACCTCAACCCGATGATCCCCGATGACCAAGACACTGCAGATTTCCATACTGCGCTCAAAGCCTGCTGTGACCGCCACCCGCCCGTGTCTTATCAGGAATATAAAGAATGGTGTGACCGCTACTTCTTTATCCCGCACCGTAACGAAGCCCGGGGCGTTGGCGGCATATTTTATGATTACCTTGATAGCGGAAATCAGGATGCTGATTTTTCCTTCACCCAAGATGTAGGCAGCACCTTCCTTGATATTTATCCGCGCCTCATCCGCCGCCATATGAACCAGAGCTGGAGCGCCGACCAACGCGAACACCAGCTGCTGCGCCGTGGTCGCTATGCCGAATTCAACCTGATTTATGATCGCGGCACACAGTTCGGCCTCAAAACCGGGGGGAATGTCGAAGCGATTCTGATGTCGCTGCCGCCCGAGGCTAAATGGCCCTAGGACCGCTTAATCCCGAGATGAAGCAAAATATCATTGAGCAAGTTTGCTCTTAGAACGTCGCTAACTTCGAAGATATCGGCAGGTAATCCACCATCATCTTCCCACAACCTACCAAAGTCCTGTGCAGAATCTTCACAGATAACCTTAAGCGAAGCGGTTCTAAAATAATCGTTATGCAGTAACGATAAGATAACGCAGGGGTCATGAAAACGGAAAACAGGCTCAGGCGCAAAATGGCGAGCATGGGCAATCATCAGATCTGTAGCGGTCTGGGCCATCGCTGTTGATGCCCGCAGCGCTGTCAATTCGTTCATGTCCAGCACGATCGGCCAGGTCACATTCATCGGAACAAACCGTACCGGGAATCCATGAGACTGACCTTGCTGCAAAAGTTCCTGCACCGCCCAAGGATCGCACACGACATTAAAATCAGCCCCTGGCATCGCCTCCCATAACGGACTGAATTTGCCCCCCATCATGGTAACTCGGGCAATGACGCCCTCTGCCTGCGCGCCCAGCGCCTTACACATCGTAGAAAAATTTGTAGCCGGGCCTAAAATCACATAATCAACCGGGCCGCGCTCCTGTGCGAGACTAAGCAAGCGCGATGCACGCTCGGCCTCCGTCAGGGTTTCTGCCTCACGGCCTGATCGCGGCAATTCCAGATTGCATAAACCGTTTCCTGCGCCCCTTTGCTTGGGCAATAAAACAGCCTCTATCCCGCTATGGTGCCGTGAAGGCTCGTCTTGCCCCCGCCATAAGGCAACATCCTCACGTCCGGCCAGCGCCAGCACCCGTGCCGAATTTTCACATACATTGTCAAGAATCGTATTGCCATACGAGGCCACAACAGCACGCACATCCAGTCCCAGCGCCAGCGCCAGCCAGATCGATAAGGCATCATCGCGCCCGGTATCGCAGTCTATGATGACAGGGTTTTTATTCATCAAAGGGAATCAGTCAACGGCTTATGCCGGTTTGTTTTTGAGATCGTTTTGCTGCATGACCACGCCCGGCACTTTGTTCAGTTGCAGGTCAAGATCGCTCAGCACATCCGTCATCCGTGTATCCAGTTGTTTGCCCGTAACAGAGGCAATTGCCTTGGCCCCACTAAACCACGACAACGGCACCGCTACGCCCCACTCAGCCTCAATCCGTTCGCAGAAACGAAGACTAGCGCCGCGAATTTCCTCGCTAAAGCTTTCAACCTTCTCAGGACAAACCTTAAACAGCTTTTCAACATCCATGAACAAACCCGGCAAGCGGGTGGTTTCGCCGTCAACTTCGACAACATAACCATCAAAAAGTAGGTCGCGCGGGGTTGAGACTTCAAAATTCTTGGACTGGAATTCAACAGCTGCCACTAAAGGAATACTCTGCTCTTGGTGGACAATGGCCTCACGTTCCTGTTGGGAGGCGCTGCAGAAACAGGTTGAAATGCAAGCCAGTTGGCCATGATCAAAGACATTGTGCTTGTCCATCAGATCAATCACCCAGTTCAGCATCTTGGCATGGCGCACATTATCCTCAAGGACAATGATCTTTACATCCTGCCCTGTCAGATCACGCAGATCTCTCACCTGCTGGGCAAAGGCCTCTACCTGATCTTCTATAGGCGGCTTACCCGGACGCGCCGTATAACCGAATTGCTGGTCCCCTTTCAAAGAGAACAGGCGGGAGAAAGCAATCTCACCCCACGTACTCCGGCACTGATGAAACATTTCATCAAGCGATACATAAATCACGGGCGCATTTGGATTATAGCCCGGCTGCTGCTTAAGGAAGGTATCTGCATTATCTGCAATTTTTTCGGCCAGAACATAGGCGTTGTGAAAATTGACATTAAGGCGGCGAACAGTTTCATCAATACCGTATAAATCATAATTCACATGACGCGAAATCGAGTCGAGAACCGTATGCCCCCATTCCTCATAAGCCTCATGTACAGATTGCTTTATGGCGCACTCGACATCCGAACCGTTGATCAGCCCCGCCGCGCGCGGATTAAAGGCTGCCGCGCTTGAATTTTGCTGAATGGTCGCCAACAGATTCTTCCTGAACCCGTCTGTGGCAAAACGGGCATCTGTGCGAATAAGAAACGTCAGGCCTTCTGATGGCATTAGTATTGCGTCAGAAGCAGCGCCATTAAAGGCTAGTTTAGATTTACTCTGCATCCACTGGTCCTATTTAAGATCGGGAGCCCAACTGTCATCTAAGGCAGACTTTTAACAAAGCCTTCACAAAAATGCCACAAAAAGGGTTGTACAAAATTAACAGATATTATGCAAATAAAATATTGCGTTATGACTAATATTATCTATATCGCATTGCAAAAAAAGCATGGCTCGTTCACTAATTTTGTATAGGCCACAGGACATAAGCTGTGCTAAAACTACCAAATCAAGACATAAACAAAGCTCTTTAATTTAATTTGAGCAATAAAATTATAATAGAGGAAAATATGACAAAACAGGCTGCCCGCCAAAAAATGGCTATGGAACATAATATCCGTGAAGTAACCGCCCGCCTGGCAGCAGGCAGTGTGATCGAGCACGATAATGTCGTTCTGGCGGCAGAAACCGTTAAAGAGCTGGAGGCCGATGGCATGAGCCTCGCCTTTGCCAATGATAAAAACTCCTCCCCCCTTTATTTGCAGGATTGGCAGGGGCGCCTGCGTCAGGTTTTTGTCTGCACTACACAACAGACCCCGGCAGTTGCTGCCGCAACCACAGCAGACAAGCCTGCCGATCCGGTTCAAAGTCAGCCGCGCGCCACCAGGATTCGGCCTGCCCGAGAATCCGGCCCACGACAGGCCCAGGTTTAATGCCCGCCGCCAGAATATCCGCACCCGTCAATGGCAACACTGGCGGATGCCAATTTTTAGCCTGTGGCAAAAGAGATAAAAGAGCTTCCGCCCTTCCTACAATCTGAGCTGCTTGCAACAATAGCACTTGCACCGTGACATCATTGCCAAAGGAATAGACAAGCTGCCGGACATGAAATTCATTCCATGGCAGAGATTGCGTTTGTTTCATCGCCGCAGACAAATGGCCGATAAAATGAATCTGCGCCTTGCTCAAGGAAAAATTCATTTCAATCAGTTCGCCATCAAGCGCTGCTACCGCCGCCAGTCGTGCCACCACATCCACGGCCCTGTAACGGGTTTGCAAATTAAAGTAGCTCTTCACCACGTCTCGCGACACATCCGCCTTGTAGAATTTGGTAAGCACCTGAGCGTCATCCATCAGCGCCAACGTCTCCGCAGCCCGCTCCAAACCTAGAATTTTTAGAATTTCTTGCGTAATCCGCTCACGTGACAAGGTCTGCAAGCCTGCAGCCGCAGCGCTACAGGCCGCCAGCGCCGCCTGATCAGGAGGCCCTTCTCCATAGCAGCCGTGGAAACGAAAAAAGCGCAAAATACGCAAATAATCTTCCCTTATCCGGTCAGCAGGGTTGCCCACAAACATCACCCGCCGCGCTGACAGATCAGCCAACCCCAAGCCAAGCGGATCATAGACATGGCCTTGCGGATCCATCAGCAAGGTATTGAAGGTAAAATCCCGGCGTTCTGCATCTTTGCGCCAGTCATCAGTATAGGCCACCACCGCCCGGCGGCCATCAGTGCTGACATCACGGCGCAGAGTGGTAACCTCAAAGACCATCCCATCGCTAATCGCAGTGACCGTACCATGATCAATCCCAGTGGGTGCAAAGCCAAGCCCCGCATTCTGCAACCGGCGGATGACCTCAGCCGGGGGATGAATTGTCGCCAGATCCATATCGCTGACCGGCAAGCCTAGCAGATGATTGCGCACACAACCCCCGACATAAAGGGTCTGCCTGGTGTCCCCGTCATTCAAGGCGGCAAAGACCGTCCGCGCCTGCACGGTGCCTATCCATGGAGGCGGATCTATAGTCCTAGCACTCTGCATCAATCGAAAACCTGTAGGTTTGGCCCCGGCTGGAAAATTCGTATCCTCCCGGCCCCTGTGAAATGATCTCGTTTACAAACTGATTATAGACCGGCGTTGCAAACCGTGCCCATAATCCCTGCCTGACTTCGGCATAAAAAACCTTGATGCCATGGCGGGGTTCCGCCCGCAGGATCACCCTCTGCCCCGGCCCCAGCGGCAATGTTTCGTCAAAGTTTGTGAGCAGGTCAATATTATCATTATGGATATTACAGACTGTAATGATAAAGGGCACATCCTCGACCTCAACCTCATAGCGCCCCTCTGGTGAAACCAGCCAGTAGCGTCCAGCCTGATCCGCCTGCAGCCCCTTACCCGCCATAAACCCTGCGCCTGCCCCGCCAAATAAAGCGGCCAAGGCCTTCCTTTTGATCGGGCCGGGGCTTTGTGGGCCATGAAAATACCAGCGTCCCTGATAATCGATAGTAAAATCGATCCCCCGGAGGCGTTTGGCCTCGTGGTCATAATCCTGAAACACATCTTCCCTGTAGAAGAGATCGTGCATAAACCCTGTTTCCCCTGTGCAAACCTGTAAAGCACATTAATATAGAAACCACTTAACAGATTCTTTTTTATTCTAGCGCAGGAGCCCTACCGTGAGCAGTCCTATGTCCACGTCCGCTAACCCGGTCAACACTGAAAAACGTATGGAAAAGGCTGCCGCCGACCTGAAAAAGGCGCGTGCTGAAGTCGGCAAGGTGATCTTTGGTCAGGACAAGGCGATTGACCGACTTTTTATTACCCTGATGTCGGGCGGTCATGTCCTGCTGATCGGGGTGCCGGGTCTGGCCAAGACTCTGATGGTAGATACCGTGGCCAAGGTCATGGGGATATCATCTTCACGCATCCAGTGTACACCTGATCTGATGCCTGCTGATATTTTGGGCTCCGAAGTTTTGGAGGAAGATGAAAAAGGCAAACGCGCCTTTCGTTTTATTGAAGGGCCAGTCTTCACCCAGTTCCTGATGGCCGATGAAATCAACCGCGCCAGTCCGCGCACGCAATCAGCCTTGCTACAGGCCATGCAAGAAGGCTCCGTCACTGTGGCGGGCAAACCCCATAACCTGCCCAAGCCTTTCCACGTTATGGCGACACAGAACCCAATCGAGCAGGAAGGGACATACCCGCTGCCTGAAGCCCAACTCGACCGCTTTTTGATGCAGGTAGATATCGACTATCCTGATGCCGATGCCGAACGTCAGGTAATGCTGGTAACCACAACCAACCGGGAAGATGACCTCAAAGCCGTTTTTTCTGGCTCTGATCTTCTCGATATCCAGTCGCTGGTACGTGATACCCCTGTGGGCGAAAGTGTGGTCGATGCTATTTTGAAAATTGTCCGGCGGGGACGACCCGGTCCGGAAGCAACAAAGATGGTCAATGACTATGTCACCTGGGCACCCGGTCCGCGCGCCTCGCAAGCCCTGATGCTGGCGTGCCGTGCCAAGGCCTTGCTCGAGGGACGCCCGGCACCTTCAATTGATGACGTCCTTGATCTGGCAGAGCCGATCCTGAAACATCGCATGGCGCTCAACTATCAGGCTCGTGCTGATGGTATCAGCCTGCATGATGTGATCACCGATATGACCAAGGATTTGTAAAACCCTTACCGCCGTCCGTTATTTAGCTTATGTCCGCACAAACACGCATCCATGGATTGACGCGCAGCGCCCTGAACGCACTCGGGCTGCGCACGGCTGCAGAGACGGCTGCAGCCCGCCTGCCCGAATTACTGGTCGCAGCCGAAAAAGCAGCTACCTCGGCACGGACAGGAGATCACACACAAAAGCGTGCGGGCAGTGGTGAAAAATTTTGGCAGTTCCGTGAATACCAAGTCGGCGACCGCCCTCAGGATATTGACTGGCGACAATCCGGACGCAGTGACCGCATCTATGTCAAGCAAAAGGAGTGGCAAACCACTCAGACCGTCCTGCTATGGTGCCAACGCGATCATAACATGCATTATGCCTCACGCAGTATTCTGCCCACCAAACACGAAGCCGCTGCAACTCTGCTGCTGGCCAGCACTCTGCTGGTGACGCGCGCCGGAGAAATGACCGGTATGCTGGACGGCAGTTTGCGTCCCACCAAGGGCGAGGCAGCCTTGCAAGCCTTGGGCGAAAAACTGCTCGAAGATGATTCCTCGCCTCTACCTCACCATTTGATGCGGGAACCAGCCCGCCATGCCACAATTATTCTGGCGGGTGATTTTTTATTGCCACTGGCTGAGATTGAAAAATCAATTCATGCACTGGCTGGGCGAACGGTCAATATATTGTTATTGCAAATTCTCGACCCGGCAGAACTCAACTTACCTTTCCGCGGACGTGTCATTTTTGAATCTCCACAATCCGGCAGCCGCCATCACATCATCAACGTCGATACCATCCGCGATGATTACCGTGAAAAAATTACAACTCATATTGAAGGCCTGAAGACCCTCTGCCACCATAATGGCTGGCATTATTTGCAACACACAACCGACACTCCGCCTGCCGCCACTCTGCAAGCCTTGTGGCAGGTAATGGCCAAAAACCGTAAAGGGGGCGGCCTGTCATGATCGACACCCATTTTGGCACGCTGGCCTTTCTTAATCCATGGGTGCTGGCTGGGCTCGCCCTCTTGCCCCTGTTGTGGTTTTTGCTGCGGGTAACGCCCCCGGCCCCACGCTTGATTGTTTTCCCCGCCGCCCGATTCATGATGGGACTCGAAGCGCGCAAACAGGTTCCTAGCAAAACACCTTGGCCCATTCTATTGCTGCGCATACTGGTGGCCGCCTTGATTATTCTGGCCCTCGCCCGACCTGTCCTTAATCCTGGGGAAACCATTTCCGGCAGCGGTCCAGTGCGGATTCTGTTTGATAATGGCTGGTCCAGCGCCCAAACATGGAAAATGCAGATGGCCCAAGCCAACGACCTGATTGCCCGGGCCGGACGTGAAAGACGGCCAGTCTATATTACAACCACCGCACCTGAACCCGGCAAATCCACCCCGTTTCAGGCAGGCCCGCTGACCACTGGCGATGCCGAAGGCGTTATACGCGGCCTCAAGCCCCAACCTTGGCCTGCCGATTATGAAGCCACGGCCAGCTTGCTTGCCGAGGATAACAAGATCTCAGGCACTCACAGCTACTGGCTATCCTCAGGGATCGCCCACGATAAACCTGATCGCCTGATCCGGATTTTGCAAGGGCAAGGCGGGCTATCATTCTATGAACCGGGCAAGTCACAAAGACCTTTACTGCTGCGTCCTGAAAAAGCCAGCCCGGGCGAGACAGCCGCCCTGATCGAAGTGCCGGCGGGAACTCCTGCCGGGCTGCCTCTAACCTTGCAGGCGATGGCCAAAGATGGCCGTCTGATCGACGCGCAAGACATCGTAACAGACGGCAGCAAGATTGCCTTTAGAGTAGGACTGAAACTGCCCGCATCCCTGCAATCTCAGGTCAGTCGTCTGCAACTGGCCGGGCGACAGAGCGCCGGATCAACGCTTGTGATCGACAGCAGTTCCCTGCGCCGCAATGTTGGCATAACCGGGTTGTCCCAGAACGAAAAAGCACCCCTCACCAGCGCCGCTCACTATCTAGCCAAAGCTATGGAGCCCTTTGCCGACATCAGCTATGGCACGATCGTTGAACTGATCGGCAAAGAGGTATCGACTATTATTCTGCCCGATGTCGGCGCCATGCCGCCTGAAGACCTTGATCAACTTGAGGGATGGGTACGGGAAGGCGGTTTGTTATTGCGTTTTGGCGGCCCCAACATGACCCAAGGGGATAATTTTCTTATCCCGGTTGTTTTACGCCGCGGTGATCGCAGCATTGAGGGGGCCCTATCATGGGACAAACCCGCCAAGTTGGCCCCATTCGCCGCAGTCAGCCCCTATTACGGCCTCGAGATCCCCGATGACCTGACCATTCAACGCCAACTGCTAGCCGAACCGGAGCCGGAACTGGAACGAAAGACATGGGCCGCGCTTGAAGATGGTACCCCGCTCATCACTGCCGACCAGCTTGATAATGGAATGATCGTTCTCATTCACACAACCGCCACGCCGGATTGGTCTAACCTCGCTCTATCCGGGCTATTTGTAAAAGTGATGGAACGCACCATCCAGCTCGCGGGTGTTCGTAACCCCACGGCTGATGATTTGAAGGCTGGTGGAACGCTACAACCCCTCAGTATCCTAGATGGCTATGGCAACTCCCTGCGCCCTGACGCCACGTCAGAGCCGATCCCCGTGACTTTATTTGATGAGATGATTCCTGATAGCCGCCACCCACCTGGCATATATGGCCGTGCAGGGTATCAAAAATCATTTAACCTCGGTGCCCGCCTGCCGGTCTTACGAACATTCACTGATTTACCCATCAGCGTAGAACGCCTTAACTACCAAAAAGTCAACGAGCATGATCTGATGCCGTTTATCCTGATGTGTGCGCTGGCGTTATTCATGATTGACTGGCTTGCCATGATTTTCTTGCAAGCTGGATGGCGACTACTCAATCTACGAGGTCAATGGGCATCAACGGTTTTATTGCTGGTATTTTTGTGCAATATCAACACCGCCTACGCTGAAACCCCTGAAGACCGGGTTCGTTATGCGGGAGATCTTTATCTTGCTTACATTCATACGGGTGTTACAGAGGTTGATAGCCTGACCCACAGGGGGCTGGACGGCCTTAGTCAAGCCCTCTCACAGCGCACCTCCGCCGAACCCGCTGGAATTGTCGCGCTAAACCCCGAAAGCGACGACCTTTCCTTCTTCCCACTAATTTATTGGGCTATTACACCGGGTCAAACCAGCCTCAGCGGTAAAGCCCTGCAAAAAATTCAAACTTATCTCGATCATGGTGGCACAATCTTGATTGATACACGCGATCAAGGCTCATCAGTATCTAGCTTGGGCTCTGGTGGTAACGGTGCTAACGCAACACATCTGCGCCGTCTGCTAGGCAACCTCAATGTGCCCCCGCTGATGCAAATCCCTAGCGATCATGTCCTGACCAAATCTTTTTATCTGCTCGATAGTTTCCCCGGGCGTTATAACAGTGCCACTTTGTGGATTGAAGAAACCAGCACTAATGGCCGTGACGGTGTCTCTTCTCTGATTATCGGCAGCAATGACTGGATATCCTCTTGGGCGGCCTCCCAGGCTTCATCCACACGCCAACAGGAAATGTCCCTGCGCTTTGGTATTAATGTCATGATGTACGCCTTGACAGGCAACTATAAGGCCGATCAGGTCCATATACCGCATATACTGGAAAGGCTGGGTCAGTGATGAATAGCGCCGCCCTGACCATTCATTTTGCTCCCCTGCTACCCGACACGGTCCTCTGGCTGACAGGAATACTGACGTTGTCATTGCTGTTGCTGTCGGCAGCCTTATTTCGTGCCGGTATCATTACACGCAGTCTCTGCGTTGCCGGATTTATGCTGATTTTGCTTAATCCCTCGCTGGTCGAAGAACAACGTGAGCCGGTTAATGATGTCGCAGTGATTGTCGTCGACCGCTCACCCTCACAAAAAACCGGCGAGAGACTACAACGCACCGATAAAGCTCTGGCTTATTTGAGAAATAGGCTCGAAGGGCAAAGCGGTCTCGATCTCAGAGTCATTGACGCCCCTCTACAAGAACCGGATACGGCCCGGGAAACGCGCCTGTTTGAAGCCGTGGATCAAGCCTACGCTGATGTCCCGTTAACCCGCAGGGCCGGTGTAATCTTTTTGACAGATGGACAGGTGCATGATGCGCCCGTCGATGCAGACCGTACCCTGGACTATGGCCCCTTACACACCTTGCTAACCGGACGCAAGAATGAACGCGACAGGCAACTGGTGCTAACCGAAGCCCCCGCCTA
>JAMPXY010000137.1 GCA_023700945.1 Alphaproteobacteria bacterium
ACTGGCCTTCATCGCCGCTGCGCACATAAATACGCAGATCGACATTGCGGCCTGTCATGGTTCTGAAATGATCCTGAATATAAACCAGATCACCCGCTACCAGCGCAAACAGGTAACAGGGTTTGGGGAAGGGGTCATGCCATACCGTATAATGGCGACCATCGGGCAATTCACCTTCTTTGGTTAAATTACCGTTCGAAAGTAACACTGGGCAGATTTTCTTGTCAGCCTCTATCTGTGTTGTGAAGATCGTCATCACATCCGGACGGTCAGGAAAATAGGTGATCTTGCGGAATCCTTCGGCTTCACACTGAGTGCACCAGTTGCCGCCAGATTTATAAAGCCCCTCAAGCGCGGTATTGGCTGCCGGATCAATTTCAACTTCCGTTTCCAGGACAAACTGATCGCCTGGCGCGGGAATCGTCAAAGATTTATCATCAAGCTGGTAATGACTGACAGGGTTACCATCAATCGCCACCGCCTTTAAGAACAAATGTTCCCCATTCAGGATGAGGGGCTCATTTCCTTCATGATTTTTTCTAAATCTGATTTTGGAAAGGACAATTGTCTTTTCTTCAAAAATTTTGAACGTGAGATAAACGTCCTCAATCAAGTAACGGGGGGACTGGTAATCTTTGAGATATACCGTTTTCGGAGCTATGGGGGTGTCTGTGCGCATCATGCGCACTATCATGCCTTAACCGGCAGATTCTTCAAGATCTTCGTCAGGCTCATCCGCCGGAATATCGGCATAATTCTGCGTCTTTTTGCGGTTGGCCGTTTCTTCGGCACGCCGGGCACGCATGATCTTGACCTCATCCCACATGGGATAGAGAACATCCTTAACGCCTTGACCGGAAATGGCTGAAATCTGATAAACTTTTTTACCGATGGCGTCTTCAAGTATTTTGGCCTGATCAGCCGCCAGTTCAGGCCCAAGAGCATCGCATTTATTCAAAGCCACCAGCTCGGGTTTGTCGTCCAGACCTTCGCCGTAAGCTTCCAGTTCACCACGAATAGTATTGTATGCTTCGACTATATTATCCTGCGTACTATCAATCAGATGCAGCAGGATTGCCGTGCGTTCGATGTGCCCCAAAAAGCGTGTGCCCAATCCCATACCCTCGCTGGCACCTTCGATCAAACCGGGTATATCGGCAATGATAAACTCCTGCTCGCCCACATAAGCTACGCCCAGATTGGGATGCAAAGTGGTAAAGGGATAATCGGCGATTTTGGGGCGAGCACGTGTACAGGCAGCAAGAAATGTGGATTTACCTGCATTTGGCAAACCCACCAATCCCGCATCGGCAATCAATTTCAAACGTAACCATACAGCCGCTTGCTGACCTGGCCAACCCGGGGTAGATTTACGCGGAGCTTGATTAGTCGCTGTTTTGTAGTGCGCATTACCGAAACCACCATCACCGCCCTTCAAAAATACAATACGTTGGCCCGGCTCGGTGAGATCGAGCAAAATGGTCTCTTTATCTTCATCAAGAATCTGGGTCCCTGCAGGAACCCGCACTACAATATCCTCACCGCCGAGACCCGAGCGATCCTTGCCCATGCCGTAGTGTCCTTTTTGCGCTTTGAAATGCTGGGTATAGCGAAAATCGATCAATGTGTTCAGTGTATCAACCACCTCAATGATAACATCGCCGCCCTTTCCGCCATTGCCACCATTGGGGCCGCCCATATCAATAAATTTCTCGCGCCGAAAAGCTACGCATCCGGCACCGCCGTGGCCGCTTTCCAGATAGATTTTTGCTTCGTCGAGGAATTTCATCTTCTTATCTCAAACAAAAAGGGGAAAGGCTGGCCTTTCCCCCCTTTAAATGTCCTTGCCAGAGGGCCTACTCGGCAGCTTTCGCCGCGTCATTTGCCGGCAAAATATTCACATACTGGCGATCACGATTACCCATGGTGAATTTTACTTCACCATTAATAAGCGCGAACAAGGTGTGATCCTTGCCCATACCGACGTTTTTGCCGGGGTGAAACTCTGTACCGCGCTGACGCACGATAATGTTGCCAGCCAGAACTTCCTGACCGCCGTAAATTTTAACGCCAAGGCGCTGACCGGCTGAGTCACGTCCGTTACGGGAGCTACCGCCTGCTTTTTTGTGTGCCATAATTCAAACTCCTAAGAATAGCTGTCTATTAAGCCGATTTAACTTCGGTGATTTCGATCTTGGTGTGCGGCTGGCGGTGGCCAATCGTGCGCTTATAGTGCTTGCGGCGGCGCTTTTTCACGATCATGATCTTGTCGTCGCGCAGATGAGCAAGAACTTTACCGATAACGGAAACCTTTTTGCCACCTTCGGCAAAGAGAACATCGTCAAATTTCACTGTATCGCCCTCTTTGGCGTCCAGTTTTTCAACGAGAAGGGTGTCGTTTTGTGCGACTCTGTATTGTTTCCCGCCGGAGCGAATGATAGCGAACATGGCAAAAACCGTAAGTTTATATATTAAAATCAAAGCGTTAAGTCACCTCACGGCAACCCGCAATCCGAATACTGTGGAAAAATCCGCTGTAAACAGAGATGCGAAATATACTGAAATGGTCTATTCTGTCAAGGAAATGATTACTCCTGTTCCCATTTTCTTAAGGCGGCCCAGAACTTGGAAAATACTGTAAAATCAACCACCAAGCCTGCTCTCGTGGTTTATGACGTATCGCCGGAAGCCGCCCTGAGCAAAGCCATGTGGTCGATTATCGCCGGGCACGACATACGGTTTGTCTGGGCCAAGAATCAAGAAGACCTAATAAAGGAGGCCGATCAGGCCGCTTTGATCGTCATGTCAACCGCTAACCCCGGCGATGATAACTGCCTAATCGCGCAGAGCCTAGCAACCAACACGCGCGTAACCGCCGATCTCATAGCATTTGCCCCCAATGCTGTGGTTGAGGAGCGAATCAAGTTTTTGGCGCATGGGTTTGACTACGCTTTCAACAGTGATTTTATGAAAGTACCGGAGTTTCGCAAGGTTTTACTCCAGAAGATTGAGAGGGGCCGACTCAGGATTGAAACCAGAGTACTGGAGGAGGAATATAGCCGCTTTCGCGCTTCCCTTGCAGCCAGTCCGGATGCATTTATTGTTCTCGATGAAAATAACCAACTGTTCTTCGTCAGTCACCATTACCGTCGAGCCTATCCCCGTTCCGCAGCACGCATGGTGCGGGGCATGCCGGTTATGGAAGCCTTTGAATTGGCCTGCGAGGAGCAGGGGGTTACAACCGATGATCCTCGCTACGGTCCAATGCGCCGTTTTTGGGAACGTCTGGAAGGCACACAAGAATTTGATATTGGTAATGGCCGTGTCTGGCGCATGAAGGCCGCCAAACTGGATGGCAATCAAGGTACTATCGTGACCACCACGGACATCACCCATTATCTGACCCAACAACAGGAGTTGCAGGAAGCTACGCAAGAACTGGAAAATGCTCTGGCCAGTGAGCAGGAGGCTAGCGCCCTGCAAAAGCAATTCGTAAATATGGTCAGTCACGAATTTCGCACGCCACTGACCATTATTGATGGGCATGCACAAATTTTGTATCGCAAAGCCGAAGACATCACTGCTGAAGACATCCGCAAACGCACAAAAACCATTCGTAGTGCTGTCTCACGCCTGATCAGTATGATGGAAGGGGTTTTGTCGTCAAATATGCTCAACACCGGTAAGCTGGAAATTATTCCGGAACTCCTTGATGTCAGGCAGTTTGCAACAGACCTCTGTGAGGATCATGCCGAGCTCGCCAAAGATCACAGGATCGAACTAGAGTGCGCTTCTCTCCCTGCCAAGGTTAACATTGATAAAAAAATATTCAGCCTGATCCTGACCAATCTGCTATCGAACGCCATCAAATACACCCAAGACAATCCCCATATTCTGGTCAAGCTGGCTGTGGCCGATAATTGGCTAAATATTCAGATCAAGGATAACGGAATTGGCATTCCGTATGACGAATTACCACGGATTTTTGAACGTTACTTTCGCGCCAGTACCGCAACCGGCATCCCAGGCACAGGAATTGGTTTAAGTCTGGTCAAGGATCTGGTAGCCCTTTATCAAGGGCGTCTTGAAGTTAACAGCGATGCCGGAAAGGGCACCGAGTTTCTTATCAGCCTGCCTCTATCAGGAGAGAGTTAATGATTATCACTAGAAAAACAGCCGTGCAAAAATCTGTCCTCGTCATAGAAGAC
>JAMPXY010000138.1 GCA_023700945.1 Alphaproteobacteria bacterium
GTAGGATTTTGGCAGTCCGGCAAATACGCTTTCGTCAGTATGCGAAATTGTAGAAACCTTGCCGTGCATGGGGTGGGGTGCACGAATAACCCGGCCACCAAAGGCCTGTCCGATAGCCTGATGGCCAAGGCAGACGCCAAGCAAGGGAATATCGTGCTGGGCGGCAGCCTCGATCAGGCGCAAGCATATACCAGCATGATCCGGGTCGCTGGGGCCGGGGGAAATAACGATACCAGAGGGGTTTAGCTTAAGAACTTCATCCACGGTCAGGGCATCGTTACGATGAACGTCCGTATCCGCCCCGAGATTGCCCAGATACTGGACGAGGTTGAAGGTAAAGCTGTCATAATTGTCAATCAGAACCAACATGCCCCTTATATGAACGAGTGGGGATAACAAGGCAAGGGTCATTTACCTGAACTATGGTAAAGGTTTATTCTGTCTGCATGAAAAATAATAAAACCCCTATAGTTCTGCGCCCGGCAGTATTGGGCCTGTTTTTGCTGGCGGCTTTGTTTATTTGTGCGCTGGCTTTTCGTGCTGCGGAACAGGTAGAAAGTGAATCGCCTGCGGTTTCGGTTGACATGGCGCGTTTGCAGGAAAGTCGGGCTTACTATGAAGGGCGTGTCACGCCAGCTCCGGCTGTGCGTATGGGGCAGGTGGCCTTGCCACCCTTGCCGGAGGTGCCCGAAGGCTTGTATACCCAGCCCAAACCGCTCTCTTTGCCGGATGTTGCCGAGGATCTGCCTCCGGCAATCTCTGCGTCAGTTTTGCCTCCGGCGAAGCGGATGGCGTGGCGTGAAAATGCGGCCAAGGTTGTCCCGGAGGCCAGAGGTTCTGTGGCCAAAGTGGCCATCATTATTGACGATATGGGGATGGATCGCCGCCGAACGCAAGTTGCGTTGACGTTGCCTGCGCCGGTGACATTTGCCTGGCTGCCATATGCACCAAAAATTCAGGGACTAGTGGATGAAGGGCGCGCGGCAGGGCATGAGATGCTGGTGCATATGCCAATGGAGCCGGACAGCCTGACCATCGATCCCGGGCCTAGTGCCTTAAGATCCACTATGACCTCCACTGAACTGACAGCCATGCTCGATAAAAATTTTTCAGCATTTGAGGGTTATGTTGGATTTAATAACCATATGGGCAGTAAGCTGACGCGCAATCCGGTAGCGATGATTACTGTGATGCAGGAGGCCCGGCAACGCGGGCTTTTGTTTGTTGACTCACGGACGGCACCTGACTCTGTTGCGGCGGATACCGCAGCCGCCTTAGGTCTGCCCCATGCGGCGCGGGATGTGTTTTTAGATCATTATGAAGACAGGGCCAGCGTTGTGGAGGCCTTGGCCGCTCTGGAAGAGGTCGCGCACCGCAAGGGTTATGCGATTGCGATCGGCCATCCCAAGGATAATACTATGAACGCTTTGCGGGAATGGCTGCCGACACTGGCCGATAAGGGCCTGCAACTGGTACCGGTAAGTGCGTTGGTGAGAGCCTATGAGCCTGCCGCCGGAGCGTTGGCGCAAGTCAATAATCAAGACCAGACAACTCAGTCTATTGATTATGATTTTGTAGGGCCTCTTCGGCCGCCTGTATCAGGGCCTGCGCCTTATTGACAGTTTCCTGATACTCGCTGCGGGCGTCGCTGTCAGCTACAACTCCGGCCCCCGCTTGTACGTAAAGTGTGCCATCTTTAATCAAGCCTGTCCGTAGGGTTATGCAGGTGTCAACATTGCCGTCTCCGTCAAAATAGCCGACACAGCCGCCGTAGAAGGATCGTTTTTCCGTCTCCAGTTCGTCAATTATTTCCATGGCCCGGATCTTCGGGGCGCCGGTAACGGTGCCTGCGGGAAAGCCGGCAAACAGAGCATCGAGCGAATGAGTATCACGGCGTAACGTGCCGGTGACATTAGAGACAATGTGCATGACATGCGAATAATATTCGACAATGAACTGCTCGGTGACTTTGACGCTGCCAATTTCCGCCACACGGCCAACGTCATTGCGACCTAAGTCGAGTAGCATTAAATGTTCGGCGCGTTCCTTGGGGTCGTTGAGTAGTTCGTCTGCCAGTACCTGATCTTCAGCAAGGTTTTTACCACGCTTGCGGGTGCCAGCAATCGGGCGAATGGTTACCTCACCATTACGGACGCGCACCAGAATCTCGGGGCTTGATCCCACCAGCGAGAAATCAGGCGTTTGAATATGAAATAGGAAAGGTGAGGGGTTGAGTCGCCGCAAGGCGCGGTAGAGCTCAATAGAGGGAATATCAAACGGCATCGAAAAACGTTGCGAGGGGACGACCTGAAAGATATCGCCAGCTCGAATATATTCCTTGGCCTTCTCTACCGCCTGCTGAAAGCGAGCCGGGGTGGTGTTGGATGAAACCTCAAGAGGAACGCTCAATCGGCTTTTGACAGAGGCATCTTGTAAAGGCTGGCGCAGCGTCTGCAGAGTATCTTCAATCCGTGATAAAGCCTCCTGATAAATTTCTTCCGCAGGGATAGAGGTATTATCGGCTGTAATGCGCACAGGGGTAGAAATACACGCCATTTGTTTGACGTTGTCGAATATGACCATCATGGTTGGTCGCATCATGACGGCTTGAGGAATGTCGAGAGGGTCAGGGTTTTTATTCGGTATATCCTCACTCAGACGAACCATGTCATAGCCAAAATAGCCAAACAGGCCTGATGCAGCCATAGGTGGGACATCACCACTGATATCAAGCCGTGATCCTTCAATGAGTTGTTTGAAATGTTCAATGGCATTTTCAGATATGCGGTCCCAGCTGGTACTGTCAGTGCTGATTTCTGGGATGCCGTTATTACAGCGCCAGAACAGATCTGGTTGTAGGCCAATTGCGGAATAACGCCCGAGTACAGTCCCACCTTCGACTGATTCCAGCAGCAATGCGTACGGTTCGTTCTGGGCCAGCTTGAGATAGGTTGACAAAGGGGTTTCGAGATCAGCGGGGACCCAGCGCCAGACGAGTTGTGTTAGCCCCTTCTCAAAATTATCCTTAAAAAGGTCCTGATGGGTTGATGGCTGACTCATAATTAAAATTGGGCCTCTTCGCTACTGGCATAGGTCATATCCAGAAGCTTACGATCAATCTTAACGCCGTGTTTTTTCCGCAATTCATTAAAATAAACCAGAAAAATCTCATCCTGCGTGCCTTTTTGTGCGGTGGCTTTCAGGGCATCGATATCTTCTTTCTTGGCCTTGGCTGAGTCAGGAATTTTAATCTCTGTCACAATCGCCAGAATATAGGAATCTTTGCTGGGTGAGAGCTGGAAGGTGTTTTTATCATTGCCAAACAGCAATTTTTTTAGTGGCTCGGTGACGGGTTCCTCTACGGGGTGCGCATTATTCAGGGTTACGGTCTTGATGCCCACACCATATTGCTTGGCTATATCCTCAAGGGTTGCTGTTTTGGCGTTGAGGGCCTGCAAGGCCTCAGTTGCACGACGACGATTCAAGACATCTTCCTGATCGGCGATCCAGGTCTTGGCGAGATCAGCTTTGATATCATCAAAAGGTTTGTAGGATTTTGGTGTAACACTATCGACCGTAACCACGGCATAGCTGCCATCGGAAAGTTCTTGTACAGCAGAGGTTTCACCGCTTTCAAGCGAGAAGGCTACCTCCAGAATGCCAGCGCGCACGCGCTCGTATTCTTTGAGTCCTTCTTTGTTATCAGGGGTTGATCCGTCTTGCCGCACCGGGCCGATTTTTTTGAGGTCAATGTGAAAATTTTCGGCTGCTTCTTTAAGAGTCTCACCGCCTGCGAGCGCATCATCAAGCATGTTGGCAGTTTCGACCAATAGGGTATCGGTACGATCCTCTATCAACTCCTTACGGATGGCCTCCTTGACGCTCTCAAAATCCTTGGTTTGTGGAGGGATAATGTCTTTAAGGGTGATTACATGCCAGCCGAGAGATGTTTGCACCGGGTCGCTGGTTTCACCTTTGCCGAGGGCAAAGGCAGCGGAGGCAATATTGCCAACCAAACCAGCTTCTTCAAATGATTCTTCGCCGATGTAGGAATCTTTGGCAGCTTCTTTGAGTGAGGTGCCTTTTTTTACTTTCTCTGCGGCCTCGAGGGCAGCGGACTCAGCCGTAAAAATTGCTTGCTGTAGCACACGTTTTTCCTTGTCGGTATA
>JAMPXY010000035.1 GCA_023700945.1 Alphaproteobacteria bacterium
GCTGCCTCTGGTTGTGCATAATAAAGAGGAGGGGGGTAAATGAGCGTGAAGAAGAATGAAAATTGTGAGCCGTGGAAAATGCCGGACGGGCGCCAGATGACGTGGCAGGCCTTGCAGGCCATGGGTTGTACGCCGGGAGATGTTGGCGAGCGTATGCGCGAGTTTTATTTTGATCCTGATCCGAATGCCATTCAAAATTTTAGCCTTAAAGGGGTAGAGATTATTGAGGATCATAAGGCTGGATCTTCTAATGATCAGAGTTTTGAAGACAAGCAGCGTCAACAGAGGGAATTCGACGACAATAAAAGACTGGAAGAGCAGCGCTTTGCTGAGGAACGTCGTTTGGAACAGCAGCGGCTGGATGAAAAATTTCATGAAAAAAAGGCGATGGAGGATAAGCTGGCAGCAGAGCGGCGTCCGCAAGAGGAGGCCGCCAACCGAGGTATTCTTGGCGGTATGGCCGGGTTGATGGGTTTTGGCCTGACTTTGGGGTTGGCCCCGTCGGCACTGGATGCTGCGGGCAAGGCTATGTCTGGTTCGGTCAATTCCCTGAATAATCCGCTGATGGTTGCCAGTAATAATGGTGGCGGGCTGCTGGCAATGGCCCGCGGTGCATTTGATATAATGGGTCCGGGAAATGATAAGGATATTCAACTCAAGGGCCCGGGTCTGACGGCCAATTTTACTCCTGGGGCGCCTATCCCTGAGTTTGATATGGGTGAGGGGATGTCCCCGAACTCTCCGATGAAGAAGATGGGTGTTGGTTTATCTGGCCCCGGTATGATGATGCCCGGTATGGGATGATTTAAAATTCTGCAATGCAGCATTTAAGCGCCTTTCCCTTGAGGCGTAGAGAATTTCATTCTATGTTATGTCTTTAATAACCTCGGGGCTGGCCAGAGTCTGCCCTCTACATCCCGTAATTTTGATCATCATGAAAAAAAATCGTCCTGGAAGTCATTCTCATATTGTTCTGACCTCGCACCCACGTAAAGACAGTGCTGTCCCCAAGGTGAAATGGGGGGCTGCAACTGCAGAAGAGCGCGGGCCGTTGATCGCCAGCATGGCAGATCATGAATCATCCAATGTGATTGGGGCGTATGCCGGGGCCTATTCGGTCTATCGTGCGATGGCGGTAGCTATAGGCGTGCTGGATCCGTTGCATGTGCCAGACTTGCACAATACGTCTCCGGCCCAAAAAATCGGTCCGCACCCGCAATGGGCAGACCCTGACAGAATTGTCAGTCTTGATCCATGGGGGCATGTGGCGGGTGATGTGTTTGCTGCCTACCGGGAAAAAGGGATGGACGTGCGCCCGACGATAGCCGTCACCAAGGCTCATATTAATATCCCGGAAATTCATGATGCGATGCGGGCAGGCCGCCTGAAACCAGATGGAAAAATCCTGAAAGAGAATGGCGATGTCCGTGTGACCAAGGCAGCGATTGATCCGGTATGGTATCTACCTGGTATTGCGAAGCGCATGAATGTCGATGAGAACGAGCTGCGTCGTTCATTGTTTGAGAATTCGGGTGGCATGTTTCCTGAACTGGTAACGCGCCCTGATTTGAAGGTCTTCTTGCCGCCGATTGGTGGGCATACGCTTTATTTCATGGGCGATGTTGAAACTATTCATGACCCCAACGTGCCGTTGGCTTGCCGTTTGCATGATGAATGCAATGGCTCTGATGTGTTTGGCTCGGACATTTGCACCTGTCGTCCTTATTTGTGCCACGGCATTGAATTGTGCATCGATATGGCACAAAAGGGTGGTAACGGTTTGATTATATATAACCGCAAGGAAGGTCGGGCCCTTGGCGAGGTTACCAAGTTTCTGGTTTATAATGCGCGTAAGCGTCAGGAGGGGGGCGATAGTGCCGCCAAATATTTTGAACGCACCGAATGCGTAGCCGGGGTGCAGGATATGCGCTTTCAGGAACTCATGCCGGACATATTTCATTGGCTTGGCATCACCAAAATTGATCGCTTTGCCTCTATGAGCAACATGAAGCATGATGCGCTGGCCAAGCACGGCATCAAGGTGATTGAACGTGTGCCGATTCCGCCGGAATTGATCCCGGATGATGCGTCTGTGGAAATGGAAGCCAAAAAGGCAGCGGGCTATTTTGTACCTGATCCGGATCAGGTCATGGATGAGAAGGGCCTTGAAACAGTCAAAGGTCGTACGCTTGAGGAATAAAAGGAAAGCAGAATGAATAACAACATTCACGTTATTGATCATCCGCTGATCAAACATAAATTAACGCTACTGCGTGATAAAAGAACCTCAACCAAGGAGTTTCGTGACTTGATGCGCGAGGTATCGATGCTCATGGGGTATGAGGTCATGCGTGATCTGTCTACTGAAGAAGTTGAAATTGAAACACCACTTGAGACGATGAAATCTCAAGTCCTTGCGGGCAAGAAAATGTGCATTGTCTCGATTTTGCGGGCTGGTAACGGATTTCTTGATGGTTTGTTGCAGTTGGCCCCCACGGCCTGTGTGGGGCATATAGGATTGTACCGTGATCCCGATACACTTATCCCGGTTGAATATTATCTTAAATTCCCCGAGGACATGGGCAGCCGTAGCGTGATCGTGGTCGATCCGATGCTGGCAACAGGGCATACAGCCGTGGCGGCCCTTGACCGGGTCAAAGATATGGATGTCACCGATGTGAAATTTCTGTGCCTTTTGGCTTCACCTGAAGGTTTGCAGGTATTTCAGGATGCCCATCCGGATGTGCCGGTTTATACGGCTTCGATTGACCGGGAACTGAATGAACATGGATATATTCTGCCCGGCATCGGAGATGCAGGTGACAGGATCTTCGGAACCAAGTAAAAGACTGCCCTATGCCCGGCAGACTCCTCCTCAGCGTTCAGGACGCTTATATCGCTTTTGGTAGCAAGCCTTTATTCCAGGGGCTCTCCTTCAATATCACCGAAGGGGACAAGATTTGCCTTGTCGGCAAGAATGGCACTGGCAAAACCACCCTGATGAACATAATTCAGGGCTATACCGAACTGGATGATGGTATACGCTGGCAACTTGAGGGCACAACGATTGGCTATTTACAGCAGGAAGTAACCGTTGTTCCGGGGCAATCTGTTTTTGATTTTGTTTTTGCCCAGTTAAGCGGTGAAGAGCGCGAATCTCAGTCCTATAAAGTGGATATGGTGGTGCAGCCGCTCGGTTTGAGTATTGATGACCGGATGGATAGACTATCCGGTGGGCAAGTGCGGCGGGCGGCGATTGCACGGGCGGTGGTAGAAGATCCGGATATCTTGCTGATGGATGAACCGACCAACCACCTTGATCTTGATATTATTGAATGGCTGGAAGATTATTTAAAGTCATGGCGCGGCACCCTGATTATTATTAGCCACGATAAAACATTCCTTTCGAATGTGTCTGATCGCGTGTTCTGGCTTGATCGTGGAAAACTACGCGTTTGCCCGCGTGGGTTTAAATATTTTGATGAATGGTCACTGCAAATCCTTGAGATTGAGGAAAAGGAATTGCTGGCGCGTGAGAAAAAACTCGAGCAAGAGGTTGCATGGGCCAGCCGGGGCGTCAAAGCGCGACTAAAGCGTAATGTTAGTCGCCTCGACCGGATGGAGGATGAACGGGCGAAGCTCAAACGTGATCGTAATTCTTTTAACCGTATGATGGCCAAGATTGAAATGCCGCCTGCGGAATATGAGGAATTATCTTCCAAGATCGTCGCAGAGTTTTTCAAGGTCGGGAAGGTGTTCAATGATCACGGCACAGAACGTATTATTCTTGATAAATTCAATCTGCGGATCATGCGTGGTGATCGTATCGGCGTATTGGGCCTGAACGGCTCAGGTAAGACGTCTTTCTTGCGTCTGCTGGTGGGGGAATTGCAACCCGATAGCGGTAAGGTCAAGATTTCTCCGGCGGTTGAATTTTCCTATTTTGATCAGAAACGGCAGGATCTCGAGCCTGAATTTTCATTGTGGCGCAATCTGTGTCCGGATGGTGATCATATCGATGTGCGTGGCAAAAACCGTCATGTTATAGGTTATCTCAAGGACTTCCTGTTCGATGCCGATATGGCACATCAGCCGGTAAAAACTTTGTCGGGTGGGCAGAAAAACCGTTTAATGCTGGCGAAAATTCTCGCACACCCGAAAAATTTCCTGATCCTTGATGAGCCGACCAACGATCTCGACATGGAGACACTCGATATGCTTGAGGAAATCTTGGCGGAATATGAAGGTACGTTGATTATCGTCAGTCATGACCGTGATTTCCTTGATCAGACAGTGACAAAAATTTTGGCGTTTGAGGGCAACGGACAAGTTGAAGGTTATATTGGCGGTTATTCCGATTATCTGGCGGCGCGCAAGCCAAAACCAGACGTAGCAGCCGGTGCAGTCAAGGCAGAGAAGATCGCTCTTCCGGAAGTCGTAGTAAAAGTAGCTGCCCCCCTTAAAAAATTGTCTTACAAGCTACAATTTGAATTGGATCACCTGCCACAGAAAATCTCTAGCCTAGAGGTTGAGATTAATTTACTCGAAGATCAGCTTAGTGATGCTGCGCTGTATAGTCGTGACCCTGTCACCTTCCAGAATACCTCGCGACGGTTGGGTGTAGCGCGGGATGAATTGGAAGAGGCGGAAACGCGTTGGCTCGAGCTTGAAGAGATGAGGGCCAATATTAAGGGCTAGTTGTCGTTCGCCGCGTCTTGACGTTCCGGGCAGGGATTGCGTGGTACATTGGTAGGATAGGCTGTGATAATTTTTGTCTGGTCTTGATTGAGAACTACCCGCACCCGGATGTTTTCGACCATGCTTTCTGATACGTGATAACCATTATCCTGCTGTTTCCAATTCAGGTTATCGTTGGCAGCGACCTGTTTTACCGTAGTAATGACCTCCTGCGCATCCCAGTCAGCCGGAAATTCAGATTTGCACGGACGGTTAGATCCATGAAGGTGGCCACCACCACGGGTGTCGCCATAGAGCAGATGCTTCGCGCCCTGTCTGGTCAACACCGGGTCAGGTTTATTCTGAAGGAGAGCTTTTGATGACTGAGTCGGGTGCAGGGCCTCAGTTAGCAACCACAAGGTAATTAAGGTGAGCAAGATAGCGGTGAAGAGGCGTACAGGGGCTTTTGATAACCAATTGATTTGCATTAATTTTTCTTTTGTTAGACGGTGTAGGCCTTTGAGGTATCACATCAGAATTTATTTGACGTAATGAAATGTCTGTATGTAGATTAGCGTCAAATAAAAAATAAACAAGCCCGCAGGGAGGGCCTCAAATGTCGGATAATGCGCCAGAACAAAATCCAGTTGCGAATCCCCCGTCTCAGACCAAGCCGGGGATGTCTGCTAAGAAAAAATGGGTCATCGGCGGTGTGCTGGCCGCAGCCGGGCTGGCGGGAGCCTTTTACTGGGCTTCCCGTAATGAATTGCCGCCCCCCTCTGAGGTCACTTACACCCAGTTTAAAAGTCTGATCGAGAACAAAGTTATCACCTCTTTCAATGAGGTAACCGATCCCACCACAGGGCAGACCAGTTATCTGGGGGAAAATCATGCGAGTAAGCTCAGAGTTATTACCCATGATGTAAAGAACAAGGAATTGGTCAGTGCAATTGAGGCGGCTGGCGGATCAGCCCGTGCCGCTCGGGTCGCTCCCCCCAGTCAATGGGGTGGATTTGCCTTGATGTTCCTGCCGGTGGCGCTGCTGATTGGGGCCATGGTTTATATGCAGCGTCGTCAGGAAAAGCGGCAGGAAGAGATGATGGCTGGGATAACTGCGGGTGCTGGTACAGATCGCGGTTCTAAACATATAGCGTCCAAGGCAAAATTGTTGAATCCTGAAGATAACAAGACAAAATTTAAAGACGTTGCGGGCATTGAACAGGCACTGGATGAAGTGAAGGAAGTAGTCGATTTCCTTAAAAAACCAGAAAAATATGCGGCCATGGGTGCGCGCATTCCACGGGGGGTGTTGTTGTCGGGGCCACCCGGTAACGGTAAAACTTTGCTGGCCAAGGCCGTGGCGGGTGAGGCAGGGGTGCCATTTTATACCATTTCCGGTTCTGATTTTACCGAGATGTTTGTCGGGGTGGGGCCGGCACGGGTGCGCTCGATGTTTGAAGAGGCACGAAAAAATTCACCCTGCATCATTTTTATTGATGAGATTGATGCGATGGGTCGCGCTCGTGGCAATTTCAATTCTAACAGCGAACAGGAGAATACCCTGATTCAGATGCTGGCCGAAATGGACGGATTTGAAAATAATCCGGGTATTGTCTTGATGGCGGCCACCAACCGTCCGGATATTTTAGACCCGGCAATTATGCGGCCGGGTCGGTTTGACCGGCAGGTACACATCCCGCTGCCTGATGTGATGGCGCGATTCAAGATTTTGAAAGTACATGCCCGTAACAAGCCGATGGACATGAAGATCGACTTGCTGCATACCGCGCGGGCCACACCCCATTTTTCTGGAGCAGATCTTGGTAACTTGCTGAATGAAGCAGCGCTTTTTGCCACCCGTCGTAATGCCCGCATGATCCAGATGAGCGATATGAACAAGGCTATGGACAAAATCATGTTTGGCACTGAACGCAAAAATCTCATCATGACCCAGCAAGAGCGACGTGAAACTGCCGAGCATGAAGCCGGGCATGCGCTATGTGCTTACTTGATGCGCAATTTACTGCAGCTGAAGGTGAACAAGCTGACAGTGATGCCGCGTTCCAAATCTTTGGGGCTGGTCCATATTGTCAATGACAAGGATATACTGAGCTATAATCGTGAACAGTTGAAGGGTCTGATTGTTTTCTCTCTGGGAGGGCGTGCCGCTGAAATCATTTGTCAGGGGCAAATGACCACCGGTGGGTCGCAGGATATCGAGAGCGCCACACAAAAGGCCCGTGATATGGTGACACGCTTTGGCATGTCAGATAATTTGCCGCCACGTAACTTCGTCCCGCAGCAAACTGGAACAGGTTTAAGCCCGACTATGTCGGAAGAAACGGCGCGGCGTGTTGATGAGGAAATTGGAAAAATCCTCAGCGAGGCCGACCAAACGGCACAGCAGCTGATTAATGAACATAGGGTGGAGCTCGACCTTCTGACTGAGGCAGCGATGATGTATGAAACTCTGGAGAAAGAGGATATCGAGTGCCTGATGGTTTACAAGGATATGGAGCGTCTAAAAAAAATCCGGACAGAGCGTGATGAGGAGCTGCAGCGTATGATTGGGCGCGAAGCTAGCGCTGTGGCAGTTACGCGGCCGCAGCAGACTATGTTCCCGAATCTGGATCATCCGCTCTAGTTCGGGACTAAAACCTGTCCATAAAGGGGCGCCGGGCGATTGCCGGGCGCTTTTTTTTGCTCTAAACTGCTGTCGTAATTGATTTTTTAGGGAATTTGCCATGACCCGTCTCACCAGTGCGATTGATGTAACCAGCCCTGAATTCGAAGCCAATCGAACCCGAATGCGGGCTTTGGTGTCTGACCTGCGCGAGAAGGTGGGCAAAATCGAACTGGGAGGCGGCGACAAGGCCCGGGAACGCCATACGGCACGTGGCAAATTGTTGCCGCGTGACCGGATTAATCATCTGCTTGATTCAGGCACGGCATTTCTTGAGTTCTCCCAACTGGCGGCGCAGGGTGTGTATAGCGATGATGTTCCGGCAGCAGGAATTATCACCGGCATTGGCCGGGTCTCTGGTCAGGAATGTGTGATCGTCTGCAATGATGCCACAGTCAAGGGAGGTACTTATTATCCGCTGACCGTGAAGAAGCATCTGCGTGCGCAGGAAGTTGCCGCCCAGAATAATCTGCCTTGCATCTATCTGGTTGATAGTGGCGGGGCCAATTTGCCCAATCAGGATGAAGTTTTTCCTGATCGTGATCATTTTGGACGGATCTTTTATAATCAGGCAAATATGTCGGCGCAGGGCATTGCCCAGATTGCGGTGGTCATGGGTTCTTGTACGGCGGGTGGCGCCTATATCCCGGCGATGAGTGACGAAAGCATTATTGTCAAGGAACAGGGCACGATTTTTCTGGCGGGACCGCCTTTGGTCAAGGCCGCTACCGGGGAGGAAGTCAGCGCCGAAGATTTGGGCGGGGGTGATGTTCATACCCGTATTTCAGGGGTAGCCGATCATCTTGCGGAGAATGACCAGCATGCGCTGGAACTGGCGCGCCGGGCGATTGCCAACTTGAACCGTACTAAAAATCATTCACTAGCTTGTATCGAAACGTGCGATCCAGTCTATGATCCATCAGAGTTACACGGGGTGGTGCCCGCTGATCTCAAGACGCCGGTTGATGTCCGCGAGATCATTGCCCGGCTGGTCGACGGCAGTGAATTTGATGAATTCAAAAAACGTTATGGCACAACATTGGTTTGCGGGTTTGCGCATATCTACGGTATCCCGGTCGGGATTATTGCCAATAACGGCGTTTTGTTCTCGGAAAGCGCCCTGAAGGGCACCCATTTCATTGAGCTGTGCAGCCAGCGCGGCATTCCGCTGGTATTCTTGCAAAACATTACAGGTTTCATGGTTGGGCAGAAATACGAAAATGGCGGCATTGCCCGGGATGGAGCCAAAATGGTAACCGCTGTTTCTTGCGCCCGTGTGCCGAAATTTACCGTCATTATCGGCGGTTCGTTCGGGGCTGGAAATTACGGTATGTGTGGTCGTGCTTTTAATCCGCGTTTCTTATGGATGTGGCCGAATGCAAGAATTTCGGTAATGGGTGGATTACAAGCCGCTAATGTGTTGGCTACCGTCAAGCGCGCCGGACTGGAGCGTGAAGGCAAGGTGTGGTCGGAGGCAGAAGAGGCTGATTTCAAAGCGCCAATACTTGAGCAATATGAAACCGAGGGCCATCCCTATTATGCCTCGGCACGGTTGTGGGACGATGGCGTGATTGATCCGGTCGATACCCGCCGCGTGTTGGGTTTGGCTATTTCAGCCAGTTTGAATGCACCGATTGAAGAAACACGCTACGGCGTCTTCCGAATGTAGGGATCCCTATGAGTTATACGCCCCCCCAAAGAATTGTTATTATCGATGATGATGCGGCGATGGTGTCTATTGTTAGTGGGTACCTGAAAAAGAATGGTTATGAGGTGCATTCGATCAAACTGGATGGTCATGAATTGGGTATCATTTCTTCGCTCAAACCAAATTTAATTATTCTTGATCGGCATTTGGGACGGTTTGATGGTCATCAATTTTTATCAGCCATCAGAAATTTACAAGGTCTGTTAAGTGTTCCTGTACTGATGCTCACAGGCGATGCCCGCAAAGAAGAGGTTGTCAAAAGTATTGAGCTTGGTGCGAGTGATTATATGTCTAAGCCTTTTGCTTTTGAAGATTTGTTAAAGAAGGTAAAGCGCTTGTTGGGTGAGAGGGGCGACCATGACCGATGATATTATCTTGATGCAGAGCGAGGCAGGTGTGGCAACGATCACGCTGAACCGTCCTGATACCCATAACGCTTTTGATGAGCATATGATAGCAGCTTTGTGTGGCAAACTGGACGCGTTATCTATCGAATCCAATATCTACGCTGTGGTGTTGCGCGGCAACGGTAAATCTTTCTCCGCTGGGGCTGATCTCAACTGGATGAAGCGCGCGGCAGGATTTTCAGAGGTGCAGAACAAGGCTGATGCGTTGGTGTTGGCCGATATGCTGAACAGGTTGGCGACCTTACCGCTGGTGACGATTGCCTGCGTACAGGGGGCAGCCATGGGCGGTGGGATGGGGCTGGTGTCGTGCTGTGATATTGTAATTGCCGATAAAGACGCATTATTTGCACTGTCCGAGGTCAAATTGGGTTTGATTCCTGCGACCATCGCGCCTTATGTGTTGCGCGCACTGGGTGAACGCCATTCACGGCGTTACTTCCAGAGCGGCGAGCGTTTTAATGGTCAGCGCGCCTATGATATTGGTTTCGTGCATGAAGTCACCAGCGGTGCTGATGATATGGAAGCGCGCCTGCAAACCTTGCTGAAATCCCTAGCCTTTAACGGCCCGCAAGCGATGAGAAATTCCAAAAAGCTTTGTCTCGACTTTGTGGGGCAGCCGATTACAGCGGATGTGCGGGATGATACCGCTGCCCGGATCGCGCGTATCCGTGCAGGAGGCGAGGCCCAAGAGGGGCTGAATGCATTTCTGGAGAAGCGCAAGGCGGCGTGGGTTAAATAACTTGCAGATCCTAGTTACCTGCCAACCGGTAGGTCTGTGGCCGTCCCTGTGCTGGGTATTCAATTCTTAGGGCTAGCTTATGAAGCGTGCCGTGATCAGTGATGAATGACCACAGAGAGCGGTTGTGATCCTGTAGGGCACGAAAATTTTCGAGATAATTGAAAGCAAAGGGCTGCCGGAGGCCGTGATAATCAACGGGTTCACCCAGGACTTCGTGTTTTGAAAGTCCCATGATGGAGAGCGCACGCACCAATTTTGGTTCGACAATAAAGAAGGCATTTCTCACTTTATTTTCTAGAGATGTTCTTAATGCGCCATGAACCAGACCGAGCATGACGTAGGATGATATGGGCAAACCTTCGATATGGTTTTTATACGCGCCATTACTGTGGCTGCGAAAATCCTGAACAATCCCAAGCCGACTGATTTCACAGTAATCGCGGCCGGCGGCCATATGGTGGATACGCGGGCTATCAATTATTCTTTGAAAGGGGAAATCTGCGGCGGCGGCTGTTTTATCAGGCAATACCACCCTGATCACACCAATATAATCGCCACTATCCTTGTGCTGGACCAAGGTGTGGATTGAACGGTGATCGTAATCATCACTTTCGCGGCCATCAAGATGCTGTTCGGGGTTTTCGTATCCTTGATTTTCCAGACAGTAGATACGGTAACGCAGACGATGGGCTATGTCTTGCAACGCAGGTGTATCCGCCACCACTGTACGAAAATGCCGTTTATAGGCTTGCTCCAGAGCAGAGGCTGGGGGTCTCTCGGCCTGCTGCCGCCATAGACTGATTACGGAGTTCGGCACGATACACCCTTATCGTTTGTTATTGTTATTACCGAAGTCATAAGTGGTTTTTGTATCACCCCGGAAGTAGGTAGAGCACACAAATTTTTCTATTTTCCTTATTTTTGTAATAAAATTACAAATATTAAGTTGGGGCCTCGGTCATAAAATCAGCGAATTTTGAGGAAGGCGAGGGCCAGTGCCGCCAGCACAATCCCCAGACCCGCGATTTTATTGCTGTCGTCTTTCCAGCCGGAGAGGCGCGAGAGGATGATGAGCCAAATCACATCCAGCATGCTGATCATGCTGACAAAGGCTGGATGATCCACCGATTGGTAGGCATAGGTACGCATAACCACCCCCAGCAACAAAAGGCCGCCAGCTATCCCGCCACTGCGCAAGCCGGCGCGACTGAATATCTCACGCCCGGCGCTGCGCCGTTTGATGCTAAAATAAACGGCGTAGAAGAGGAGCATCAGGCTGGCCTCGAACCCGACATAGCCAAACACACCCTGATCCTCGGGGGCGTAATCGACTGCGGATTTCAGGCAGATAATTCCCACGGCGGCAGCGATGATCACTGGCCAGATATCTTTGAGGGCTGCCCATGAGACCTGACAGCGCTTGAGGAAGACCGTGCAGCTGACTGTCAGAAGCAAGGTAGCGCAAAGTCCGATGAAGCGTGGGATATCTTCGAGATAGCGCCCGAGCAGTTCCGGTTTAATAGCAAACCAGACAACAAACCCGAGAATAAGTCCCAGAGGGGAAAGGCGTGCCAGCAGCGAGGCACCATGGTTTTTGACGGCTTCAAAATAGATCAGGTCATTAAAGCACCAGATGATAGCGGCACAAGCGGTCAGCAGATAAAACAGCGGATGGGTAGGAAGACCGGTTTGTATCAGAATGGGCACTGCCAGCATCACGGCAAAAATCTTTAGCCAGACAGCGGTTGCGACATTGGTGCCCGCCATGCGCTGGTGCATATACATGCCAAACGCAGAACAAAATGAAGAACCAAGGGCCAAGAAAATCCATAAGGGAATCATGCCCCTTATTCTATACAGGCAAAACAATGTGGGTAAGCCTGATTTGTAGTCCTGATTTTTATTAAGGAGCGCGGCCTGTGATCAGCAGGGGGCGGGTGTCTGCCTTGCAGGCTTGCGCGTTCTGCCGGCGCGCATCAGAAACTTCATCCCGCATCTTATCCTGCAAGGTCAGTTCCTGAATGAACGACTGTTCCCGTTCTGTATCGGACATTTTACTGATTGCTTCGCGTGTGGCGAAGCGCGTCTCATAACGGGCGGTGATGGTCTTTTCGGATTGTTCGTTCGCAAGTTTAATGCATTCGCGTATGGATATTTGTGTAGGTGTCGGAGATATTGCGTCCGGCTTTTCCTGCTGGCTGCAGGCTACCAGCACAAAGGCCAGAGATAAGATGCATGCGGTGCTGGAATCAATGGAACCGGGCATAAAGCTCTCCTGCATTTGATGTCGTTGCCAGCATACCCCAATCTTTTAAATTATGTCAAATATAAGGGGCCATCGCCAATATTGGACGTAAATGGCCGCGATGGGTGGTCAGCAGGGTGCGGGCCGCGTCTGCGCTCAGTCCTTTGGCAAGCAAAATGGCCAGTTTGATATTGTTTTCAGTGAGGCCACCGTAGATTTTCTGAGCTTCAACAAGGGTGCGGGCCGCCACGGCTTCCGGACAATCGGCAATGGTTGTGACAATCGTCACGGCGCGGCGGCGCAATTTCTCGTTGGTGGGGATCAGGTTCACCATCAGCCCGTCGTGCACACGTCCCAACCGGGTCATGATGGCGGTGGAGAGCATGTTGATGGCGGCCTTTTGCGCGGTACCCGCGTTCATCCGGGTTGAACCGGAAACAGGTTCTGCCCCGGTATTGATAAAGACAGGAAATTCAGCCACCGTCAGCAGGGCTGATTGCGGGTTGCTGGCGATGCCGATGGTTAAAGCCCCGGCCTCACGGGCGGCGCGGCAGGCTGCAACCGTAAAAGGCGTAATCCCGCTGGCGGCGGCAGCAATACAGACATCGGCAACGCCGATATTCAGTTCCTTGACACGTGTGAGGGCATCAGTGGTGTTGTCCTCGGCGTTTTCAATCGCCCGGCAAAGAGCACCGTCTCCTCCGGCTATCACGTGGGCCACGCGGTGTGAGGGCCAGCCGAATGTCGGGGTTAATTCGGTACCATCTTGAACACCAATCCGGATCGAGGTTCCCGCCCCGGCATAGATAATCCGACCTTTATTGGTAGATTCTAGGCGGCGGGCGGCTTCTTCTGCGGCGTCCGCGAGCATGGGCACGGCCGCCCGGATGGCTTGCAGACTACGAGTCTGGTCGTCCAGCAGGGAATCAATCATGCGCCGCAGAGGCCACTGATCAACACCTTGATAATGGTCATTATAGCATTCAGTGGCTATTTTCTCTCGCAGCAGGCTCATAAACCCATTTAGCACACAAACCGGGCCGGGAAACAAGGCGGGATAGGCCTTGTAGTCACTTTTCTTGCGCTGCGGCAGACCGGGTTTCCGGGCTTTTGTAACCGGGGGGATTTTGCTAGACTCTCGACCTGTTTAATGGGGTTGCACATGTTCACAAAAATTCTGATTGCTAACCGGGGCGAAATCGCCTGCCGCGTGATGGCCACTGCCCGGGCGATGGGTATCAAGACGGTCGCAGTCTATTCTGATGCAGACAAGGGGGCACGCCATGTGCGTATGGCCGACGAGGCTATCCGGATTGGTCCGGCGGCTTCGCGTGATTCCTATTTGCGCGGGGATGTGATTATTCAAGCCGCCCAAAAAACCGGAGCGCAGGCCATCCATCCCGGCTACGGCTTCCTGTCCGAGAATGAAGATTTTGCGGCGGCTTGTAAAAAGGCAGGCATCACCTTTATCGGTCCTGCACCTGAGGCTATCAACGCCATGGGCCTCAAAGATAAGGCCAAGGAGATCATGAAGAAGGCCGGGGTGCCGATCGTCCCCGGTTATATGGGTGAAAAGCAAGATGCTGATTTCTTGAAGCAAGAGGCTGATAAAATCGGCTACCCGGTCTTGATCAAGGCTGTTGCCGGGGGCGGGGGCAAAGGGATGCGCCGGGTTGATGAGGGCAAGGACTTTGTCGAGGCGCTGGCCTCGTGCAAACGCGAGGCTTTAGCGTCCTTTGGTAACGATCATGTATTGATCGAAAAATACGTCAACAAGCCGCGCCATATTGAGGTGCAGGTTTTTGGAGATACCCACGGCAATGCAGTCTATCTGTTTGAGCGTGATTGCAGCCTGCAACGTCGACATCAAAAAGTGGTTGAGGAAGCGCCCGCACCGGGGTTGTCGGCCAAGGTTCGTAAATCATTGGGAGAGGCTGCGGTCAAGGCGGTCAAGGCTTTGAAATATACCAATGCAGGCACAATTGAATTTATCATGGATGCCTCGACCAATGAATTCTATTTCATGGAAATGAATACCCGCTTGCAGGTTGAACACCCGGTCACGGAAATGATCACGGGTCAAGATCTGGTCTATTGGCAATTGCTGGTGGCGGCAGGCGAGGAATTGCCGTTGGCGCAGGATGAGTTGGAAATTGATGGTCATGCCTTTGAAGTAAGACTTTATGCTGAAGATCCGGCTAATAATTTCCTGCCGCAAATTGGTACGGTCACGGGCTTTCGTGTTCCTGATGAGGTGCGGGTCGATACGGGCGTGGAAGAGGACGATGCCGTGAGTATTCATTATGACCCCATGATTGCCAAGTTGATTGTCCACGGGGAAACACGTGAAGAGGCGATTGCCGAAATGCAATCCGCGCTTGAGGAAACCATTCTTTCCGGATTAATTACCAATCAGGAATTTTTATATAATATTTTTCTCTCGGAAGATTTTATCAAGGGCGATGTTGATACCGGTTTTATTCCCCGCCACGAGCAGGAGTTATTACCTTCGTCCTATGGCTGCCCTGATATTCAGGACTTGGCCATTGCTGCTGTCCTCTGCCTGAGCGGTGACCAAGATGAGGACCCGTGGGGCGTGATGGATAACTGGCGTCTTAACGGGGCGTTGAGTCGTACGCTTGATTTTGTCTCACGTGGAGAATTAATCAAAATTGCCGTGACTTGCCGGGGCGATGAATTTGAAGTCTCACGCGGGCCTGAAAAAACTGTGATTAATCGTGCCGCTCCTGACCAGATCAATCTGGTGGCGGATGGCCATGATATCACGATTTTCCGCGATGGCCGCGTCGTACGCCTGCATCTTTACAAACCCGGATCTGCCGGGGAAGAGGCTGGTGGCGAAGGCCGCATTACCGCACCGATGCCGGGTAAAATCATTAGTGTTCTGGTCGAAAAGGGCTGGAGCGTTGATAAAAATCAGCCCTTGCTCATTATGGAAGCGATGAAAATGGAAATGACCATTCGTGCGGGTTGTGCCGGTATCGTTGATGAGTTACCGGTTAGTGCCGGGCAACAGGTGGTCGATGGCACCCTGTTGGTAGCGATCGAGCAGAAAGAAGCCGCATAATGAGACTTCCTTCTACAGTGCGGCTTTATGAAGTCGGTCCGCGTGATGGCTTGCAGAATGAAAAAATCATTCTTCCTGCGGAGCTTAAAATCGATTTTATCAACCGCCTTTCGGGAACGGGTTTGACGCATATCGAGGCCACTTCCTTTGTTTCGCCTAAGTGGGTGCCGCAGATGGGTGATGCTGCGGCTGTGATGGCGGGGATTACGCGTGCGCCCGGGGTTAGTTATCCCGTACTGGTGCCGAACGAAAAGGGCATGGATGCAGCTATACAGGCGGGCGCGCAGGAAATCGCCGTGTTCGCCGCCGCCTCCGAAAGCTTCAGCCAGAAAAATATCAATTGCTCGATTGCCGAGAGCCTTGAGCGTTTCAAACCTGTAATGGCAACGGCCAAGGCGCATAAAATCAAGGTGCGCGGTTATGTGTCGTGCGTGGTCGGTTGCCCTTATGAAGGCGCGATTGCGCCAGCGGCGGTGTCTGATGTGGCGGCCAAGCTCCGTGCCATGGGCTGCTATGAAATTTCGCTGGGCGACACGATTGGTGTGGGTACGCCGGGTAAGGTCAAGACCATGCTCGATACTGTCATGCGTCATGTCCCGGCCCCTGAACTGGCGCTGCACTGCCATGATACCTACGGTCAGGCCTTGGTAAATATTTATGCGGGCCTTGAAATGGGGATCGCCGTGTTTGATTCCTCCATCGCGGGTCTGGGCGGTTGCCCCTATGCCAAGGGTGCCACGGGTAATGTTGCGACCGAAGATGTGCTTTATATGCTGAACGGCTTGGGCATTCAAACAGGCGTCGATCTTGACAAGATTGTTGAAGCGGCGTGGTTTATATCTGACAAACTGGGGCGCAAGCCCGTATCGAAAGTGGCAAATGCGTTGAAACATGAAAATTTCGTATAGAATTATTTGTGGATTTCTTGGTCTTGTGATTGGAGGATTATGTTTTCCATTTGCAGATATACTTTTTGTTGAAGATCAGATAAGTCATGATCCGAGTAAAAAACTCCTGTTTTCTATTGTGGTCATGGCTGCCACATCTATATATGTTTCGTGCAAATATGATTTCAAAATGTTGCTGGTATTAACTGCTGGTTTTTATATCGGAATAAATACCTTGCCATATCTATTTGACCAAACAGAGACGTGGGGGTGGTATGTGCCGGCCATGATTTTTAATTTCGCGTTTGTAGCAATTCCTTTTCTACTTGGCGCAGGGGCTGTTCTTACTAACATTAGTATCCGTAAGGGAGAGTAATATGACTTATCCAACACTGAAATTCGCGCACCCGGAAGAAATCGAGATGCTGCGTGAGGAAGTGCGCAAATTCTGTGTGGCTGAGCTGGCACCGCGCGCCGCCCAGATCGATGAAGAAAATGAATTCCCTGCCGATATGTGGAAAAAATTTGGCGATATGGGTTTGCTTGGCATGACCGTGCCGGAGGAATTCGGCGGCGTGAATATGGGTTATCTTGCGCATGTTGTGGCAATAGAAGAAATTTCCCGTGCTTCGGCTTCGGTGGCGCTGTCTTATGGTGCGCATTCCAATTTGTGCGTGAACCAGATCAACCGCAACGGTAATGAAGCGCAGAAGAAAAAATACCTGCCGAAGTTGATCTCCGGTGATCATGTTGGCGCGTTGGCGATGAGTGAGCCGGGGGCGGGCAGTGATGTAGTGTCGATGAAACTGCGCGCCGATAAAAAAGGTGACCGCTATATCCTCAACGGTAATAAAATGTGGATCACCAACGGTCCTAATGCCGATACGCTGGTGGTTTATGCCAAGACCGATGTGGCTGCCGGGTCGAAAGGTATCACCGCATTCATTGTCGAAAAGGGGATGAAGGGTTTCTCAACGGCACAGAAACTCGACAAGTTGGGCATGCGCGGATCAAACACCTGCGAGCTAGTGTTCCAGGATTGTGAAGTACCTGAGGAAAACGTCCTGGGCGAAGTCGGCAAGGGCGTCAAGGTGCTGATGAGCGGACTTGATTATGAACGTGTGGTGCTCTCGGGGGGGCCTCTCGGTATTATGCAGGCCTGTCTTGATGTGGTTATTCCCTATATTCATGATCGTAAACAGTTTGACCAGCCGATTGGCATGTTCCAGTTGATGCAGGGCAAGGTTGCCGATATGTACACCACGCTTTCCAGTCAGCGCGCTTACGTTTATGCGGTGGCGCAATCCTGTGACCGGGGGGAGACCACGCGCAAGGACGCCGCAGGCTGCATCCTGATGTCAGCCGAAGCCGCGACGCAAATGGCGCTGCAAGCGATCCAGTGTCTGGGTGGTAACGGTTATATCAACGAATTCCCAACGGGCCGTCTGCTGCGCGATGCCAAACTCTACGAGATCGGTGCGGGCACATCGGAAATTCGCCGCATGCTGATCGGACGTGAGCTGTTTGAGGAGACTAAATAATTTCTTTGTGCGTTAAAAGAAATTGAACCCTGACCTCAAGAACGAGGGATATGGATTGGCCTGCCACTGATATGGATGCCACTGCTGTGCCCACCTAAACCGCTGGGCAGACTAAAGCCGTGGCCGGAACTAAGACTGCCGGTGATCAGATTTTCTGTTTTATAGGCAAATTCCTGAACACCTGCGGGCGCGCGCTCGTCATTGATCATGCCGGTAACAAAGGGGACGATGACAAAGAAAAGCATGCCCAGCGACAGCAATTCGTTTCTCAGCAGTTTAAAGAGTGTGCCCATCGTTTTTGTTCCCGTTAGATCATTGTGGTTTTGTCCGTACCTCCATCATGACAAAATGTTTTTAAGGGTGTTTTAATCATTCACAGGAATTGCCTAAAATTTTATGTAGTTTCAGCAGTTTGCCTAACTGCGGCACTGCACCAATTCTGCAACCCCTGTCTGGAAAAACCCTTGGGAATCCATTAGGTTGATAACATTCTTTCAATAGGGATTCGGATACAGGAATAGACAGAATGTCGTCATCAGCCGCGCTGCGTCAGGTTTCGCTCAAAGATAAATTTGAACTGGACGATGGCATTGCCTACATGTCGGGCCTGCAGGCCTTGACCCGGCTGCCGATTGTCCAGCGCCGTCGTGATATAGCTGCCGGGCTTAATACTGCCGGGTTTATCTCTGGTTATAGAGGTTCCCCCCTGGGTGGTTATGATCTGGCGCTGGAACGTGCTAAAAAATACCTTGATCAGCTCAATATCAAATTCATTCCCGGCGTCAACGAGGATCTGGCAGCAACGGCCGTCTGGGGTACGCAACAGGTGGGATTTTACCAGAACCATAATGTCGACGGCGTGTTTGGCATCTGGTACGGCAAGGCCCCGGGTGTTGATCGTTCGGGTGATGTGATCCGTCACGCCAACGCCAATGGCACCGCGCCGCTGGGTGGCGTACTGGCGATTTTTGGTGATGACCACGCCTGCAAATCATCAACCCTGCCATGCCAAAGCGATCATGCGTTGTACGCCATGCAAGTACCGCAACTTTATCCGGCCAGCATTCAGGAATTTGTAGAGTACGGTTTGCTCGGTATTGCCATGTCCCGCTATTCCGGTTGCTGGAGTGCGATGAAGGTTACATCGGAAACGGTAGAGACCTCGGGCACAGTTGATCTGGTGCGTGAAAATCGTGCAATTATTCTGCCCGGTGATGATGAATTCACCATGCCGCCCGGTGGCCTGCATATCCGCCTCAACGATACTCCGCGCGAGATTGATTACCGGCTGCAGAATTTTAAATTGTTTGCCTGTCATGCCTTTGCCCGCAAAAACAATATTGATCGCGTGGTCTGGGATTCGCCGAAGCCGCGTTTTGGTATTATTACCTCAGGTAAATCCTACGGCGATGCGCGACAGGCGCTTATCGAGCTTGGTATTACCGAGCAAGTCGCCCGCGATATTGGCTTGCGGCTTTATAAAGTTGGCATGACATGGCCGCTCGAGCCTGTCGGTGTACAAAAATTTGTCGAAGGTCTTGAGGAAATCCTGATCGTTGAGGAAAAGCGCGAATTTATTGAGTATCAACTCAAACAGCAGATTTTCAACTGGGATGAAAAACGCCGTCCGGTGGTGGTGGGTAAGTATGATGAACACCGCAACCGCTTATTGCCACTGCATAACGACCAGTCGGTCGGTTTGGTTGCCAAGATTATTGCCCAGCGCATCAGTCGCTTTTACAAAAGCCCGCAGGTTGATCGCGCTCTGACGTTCTACGAAAACTACGAAAA
>JAMPXY010000036.1 GCA_023700945.1 Alphaproteobacteria bacterium
AAAGGCGGCAATACCATCGGAATCCAGAATCGGTGCCAGTGGCTTGAAACCATCATTGCTACTGGGGCGCCATGCGGCATGGTGTTCGACTGAGGCCGGCAATTTGGCCGGGAACGAGGTGTCAAGTGAATGGGCCGGCCGTCCGGTTACAAAAGCAAAAGCACCCGATAATCTCTGGTGCAGGGTGCTGACAATAATTTTCTTTTCATCAGTGGTGTCTGTCGACATCGAGGGCAGCAATGTCATGTCGACATCGGTGAGAATGGCCAGATTATCCAGCAACCCTTTTGAACTCATCAGAAGCCCCGCCCGCTAATATGAAAATTATATGCCTATATTTATAGACTATCAGAATTTGACAGATCAAGAAAATTCTGTGCTTTTAAGCGATCTTAAACAAGACCTTATGCTGCTTTGCAGTATAAGGGGTAACAGGATTAGAGGCGGAGTTTTTAATCATGAAAGATGGAGTGGTCATGAGTAACGAATTCAAGAATGCACAAACCGCAACCCCGAAAAAGGGTTATCAGGTGGGCGAGTCTGATTATTCCCGCGGCTGGGGGGGATACGAAGTGACCCGTGTGGTGTACGAAGATAATGATCCGGCTAAAAATTGTCTGGTGTGCGAGAAGGATATTACCGTTAACCCGGCGCAAGCCTTGTCACTGCAATCTCATGACCAGAGACGCGAGCTATGGGTGGTCACCAAAGGCACCCTGACTGTGGTGCTGGACGGTCAGAAACTGACCCTGAATGCGGGCGAAGAAGTTCGTATCCCTGTGGGCGGCATTCACTGCATGGCTAATCTCGGCACTGCGCCGTGCGTGGTTCATGAAGTGCAGGAAGGCGTTTGTGATGAAGATGACATCCATCGTTTCAAGGATATGTATGGTCGTCCGGCGGAACAATCCGATGCCCCGAATGTGGTGAGCAGCCTCAAAGTCTATGATGAGATCTTGCGAGATATCGGATTCAGCCCGGCGGCTTCTGCGCCTATCGTTAAACCCTGATTTTAGAATATCGGCCTGATTTTATACAAGATCGGATTGTAATTTATGCGCATTGGCATTGATTTGGGCGGCACCAAGACAGAAATTATCTGTTTGGATAAAGCCAACGGTAAGGAACTTTACAGGCAGCGGATTCCGACCCCGCGTGGTGACTATAAGGACACGCTGAAATCCATCGTTGATTTGGTCAAACTGGCGGAAAAAACTGTCGGTCGCAAAGGATCGCTCGGGATCGGTATCCCCGGCGCAATGTCGGTTGCAACCGGTCTGGTCAAGAATGCCAATACCACATGGTTGATTGGTAAGCCCCTGCAAAAAGATCTGGAGGATGCTTTATCGCGCCCGGTCAGAATCGAAAACGATGCAAATTGCTTTGCTGTGTCTGAAGCTTCTGATGGTGCAGCCGAGGGTAGGCGTGTGGTGTTCGGGGTAATTATCGGCACTGGCTGCGGCGGTGGGCTTGCGATTGACGGGGTGGCTCATCGCGGCCTCAACGCGATTGCGGGGGAGTGGGGGCATAATCCTTTGCCGTATCAACGGGTCTGGGCCGATCATCATGAACACAGGCTTAGTCATTTTGAACGCTTTGAAACGGCGGTGGAAACGCTCGACAGTTATTTCAGTCATGATGAAGCCACGAACGAGCATCCGGGGCCTTTGTGTTATTGCGGACGTCGCGGCTGCCTTGAGACATGGATATCCGGCACTGGTTTCAAAAATGATTATGCGCGTGTGACCGGGGCAGAGCGTTCAACACATGATATTATTGCGGACGTCAAAAATGGCGATGATGCCGCGATCCGGACGCTGGAGCGCTATACTGACCGGTTGGCACGGGCCTTGGCTAATGTCATCAATATTCTTGACCCTGATGCGATTGTTCTGGGCGGTGGCATGAGCAATGTCGCCTCTCTGTACAAGGATGTTCCACAGGTGTGGGGCAAGTATGTTTTCTCAGATTCGGTGAAAACGCCTTTGTTACAGGCCCGCCACGGTGATTCTTCGGGCGTACGCGGGGCTGCGTGGTTGTGGTCCCGGGATGAGGGCTAGGATTAGGGCTGATGAAAACATTATTGCTATTGCGCCATGGTGAGGCCGCCGACCCGCAAGGGACAGGTAAGGATTTTGAGCGTCGTCTGACCCGGCAGGGCCTGCAGGATATGCAAAGACTTCATCATATCTTGTTGGCACGGTCACTGGTGCCGCAGTTTGCGATGGCTTCAAACGCCCAGCGAACCCAAATGACCTTACGAGAGGTCGTCGGCCCGGACTTTGCGGGTGAGGTTGTGCTTGATCCTGCCCTTTATAATGCCGAGTACAAAAAAATTATTGCTACCGCACAGATGATGAATGATCGTCATGAAGTAGCTTTGCTGGTGGCGCATAATCCCGGCATTCATATGGCGGCGATGAATCTGGTGTCGGATGTATCAGATCAGCGCCTGCAATCCAGCCTGATGCAAAATTACAAATCCGGGACGCTTACCGTTCTTGAGTGCCCGATTACCAGCTGGCAGGAATTGACCGAACGGCGCAATTTGCTACGGGATCTGATTATTCCCGCCTGATGGTGGCGCCGGGCTTTTATTCGGCCGTCGTTTGCGAGATCAGAACATGACGTACCAGCGAGAGCGATACCGGTTTCTTTTCGGCCAGCGCCAGTTGGTCGGTTTTCTCCACCAGATCACGCGCAGCGGCAAATGATCGTTCCATCCGCAGCAACAAATAACTTAAAATTTCTTCACCGATCTGGATCTGGCGATCAGAAAACATCTTGACCAGCACCGCCCCCAGTAAAGTTTCATCCGGCGCATGAATGGCCACGCCGGGCGCTGCCCGCAACCGCGAAGCGAGATCAGGGATAGCAAAAGAGAGCCTGACGGGCGGCACCCGCATGGTCAAAAGCAAGGTGCGGTTATGTTCTTTGGCGAGGTTATAAAGATGGAACAGGGTGGTTTCGGCATCGCGGTCGCCAATCCACGGGTCGACGGGATCAATCAGCAAATGGGGACCGTGGGCAAACAAGGTATCGGCTGATTCCTGACAGAGTTCTGCCGGGTTGATGGCAGCGGCTTTGGTTTGTGCGCTCCACACTGCAGCGAGATGGGTTTTGCCGCAGGCGGCTGGCCCATAGAGAACGAGAGCGGGGGCAGGCCATTCCGGCCATAGATCAATCCATGACACGGCATCGCGATTGCTGTCGGCGATCAGGAAATCCTCACGGCCGAGCGCTGAACGATGACCGAGGTTCAGCGTTAGCTGTTCATGCCGGGCGGGGATCATTCCGTTGTTTCCACAGCCAGAGGCGGTTTGTTGAGATAGAGGTCATAGGTCAGGGTGGCAGGTACCTCATAGCCCCCTGCCGGAATATAGTCTGCCTGAGGCTGAGAAAGGATAATATCGGACTGCGAGAGAGCCAATCGCAAATTGTCTTCGCTGCCGCCATAGGTTAATTCGATTTCGGCCTGCTTGGGTGCGAGCCTGACGACACGCATCGCCGATACGCCGGGGACGTTACGTAAGATTTTTTGGGTTTCTGTCCACTCACGCAGAGTGGCAAAACGAACTTTGATGTGCAACGTGCTCTTGGTGTCAAGACTGACGCTGGTTTTGTCTTTCCAGTCGCTTTGGAAAGTCTGGCGAGTGATCCGGACGGCGCTATCAAACAAGGTTTCATTGTCGGTTTGGTCGGCGGTGGTAACGCTCAGACTTTTAATGAATCCCGGCGCGCCGGTATCTGTGCGGTAAATCATCACATCTAGGCTTTGCGGTGGCGCGGCTTGATCAGGGTTATTCCATTTTGGGTGCGCAATGACAATAATGGCCTCACCGGCGCCATAGCGATTGACGATGTTGCGTAATTTCAACACATCATAGGTCAGGGCTTCATCATCCTTGATATCGCTGACATCGGCGAGATCGCCGATGGGGATTTGTACCGGCACCAACCCTTGCTTGGTATCGGTGCGGCCCCAAGCTGCCAGCCAAGTATTGGCTTCACCCCAGAGGATGATGCTGGTTCCTGTTTGTAAAAAAGGCAGGATCAGAACAGGTTTGCTGCGAATATCGGTAAAGGACACATTCTTGTCGGCAAAAAAGGAGCGGATGGCGCTATCCTTGAAGCGGAAGCTGTAGGTACCAATATATTGAATGCGTGAGAGTTGTTCGCCAGTGATTTCAAAATCCTTGACCATCGGTGAAATGACGGATGCAGGCGGCGGCGTAAACCGGGAGGCTTCATCCTCGGGCAATAAGCGCTCGGCCAGCATTTTGAAGGCATCCTGCTGCGCTTTTTCAAATGCCTGTGTCCGGGCTTCCACGGCGCTTGCGGCAGTGACGTCGACCTTGATCCCGTGGACACTGAACAAGGGATCATCAGCATGGACGATTCCGGAAAAAAGAAAAAGCCCGGCACACAGCACAACGAAGCTGGTGATAGACTGAAAAAATCTGTAATGTCTGGCCATCTAAGCAAACCTGTCTGCAGGACGCTGCATCATTTATATAATGCCTTTGGGGAACGAATCCAATGAAAGACAGTGCCTATAAACAAGCCGGTGTGGATATAGAGGCGGGAGACGCGCTGGTGTCACGGATTTCACCACTGGCGGCGCGGACAGCGCGGGCCGGGGTGATGGCCGGGCTCGGGGGCTTCGGTGCCTTGTTTGATCTGAAAAAAGAAGGGTTTAGCGATCCACTGCTGGTGTCTTCAACAGACGGGGTGGGTACCAAGCTCAAAGTCGCGATTGAAACCGGTCTGCACGATACCGTTGGCATTGATCTGGTGGCGATGAGCGTCAATGATCTGATTGTAAATGGTGGTAAGCCATTGTTTTTTCTTGATTATTTTGCTACGGGCCGTCTTGATGTCGGTATTGCCGCCCGGGTGATCGCCGGGATTGCTGAGGGGTGCGCTCAGGCAGGCTGTGCCTTGGTCGGTGGTGAAACTGCAGAAATGCCGGGCATGTATCAGGATGGTGATTACGATCTGGCAGGATTTGCCGTGGGCGCAGTCGAGCGCAGCCGCTTGCTCGATGGTACCCGGGTTAAGGCGGGCGATGTAATTTTGGGGCTGGCCGCGCAGGGGGTGCATTCCAACGGTTATTCGCTGGTGCGCCATGTTGTTGGAAAAAGCGGTCTGGGTTATGACGCTCCGTGCCCGTTTGCCGCCGGGCAGACTTTGGGTGCGGCTTTGATGACGCCGACGCGGATTTATGTGACCGCCGTGCAAAAGGCGCTGAATCATGAAGATTCTGACGGGGGATCGGCTATTCATGCCATGGCGCATATTACAGGCAGCGGTTTGCCGGGCAATGCGGCGCGCACGGTGCCGGATGGTTATGCGCTGGAGATTGATTGTCAGGCATGGCCATTGCCGCCTGTGTTCCAGTGGCTGCGGGATCAGGGCGGTTTGTCGCCTGAGGATCTTGCAGAAACATTTAACTGCGGGATCGGTTATATCGTGATTGTTTCGGCGGAGAGCGTGGCGGCGGTCACAAAAACCCTTACGATCGCAGGTGAAAGCGTATTCACTGTGGGGCGGGTGGTGCGGGCTCAGGACGGACAGATGCCGGTGACCCTGCTTCATTGTGATCAGGCGTGGTCGTGAACAAAATCAGGCTTGCGGTGCTGATCTCGGGCCGTGGCTCGAATATGGAGTCGCTCTTGCGCGCTTGTGCTGCGCCCGATTTTCCGGCGGAGGTCGCGGTGGTGGTGGCGAACCGACCCGATGCTGCCGGATTGGCCAAGGCCCGTGACTATGGCATCCCCACAGATATCGTTGATCACAAGCAGTATGCAGGGCGTCCGGCGTTTGAGGCCGCTCTGCAACAAACTCTGTCACGTCATGCGCCACTTGATCTGATTTGTCTTGCTGGTTTTATGCGCGTTCTGACCGCTGATTTTGTCAATCAATGGCCGGGTCGGATGATCAATATCCATCCTTCGCTACTGCCGGAGTACAAGGGATTGGATACCCATGCCCGGGCACTGGCCGATGGCAAGGTCGAGACAGGTTGTACAGTGCATTACGTGATACCGGCGATGGATGAAGGGCCGGTGATCGTACAAAGACGGGTGCCGATCTTGCCTGACGATAGCGCGGATACGCTCGCCGCTCGGGTCCTGCTTGAGGAACATCAGGCCTATCCGGCGGCGGTTAGAATCGTGGCGGCACGGCTGCAGGAGTTGGGTGATGCGTAAGGGCTTGAAACCGGTACCGTTTTTGGTTTAATAAGGTCATCATTTACAAGGAGTTTTTATTATGGGTAATCATGTATCTGCTGTTGATGTCGACCCTCAGCAATTGGCGCAAGCCTATAATTTCTGGAAGAGATTTACCTCGTTTATGGCCGTGGGGGCTGTCGCGGTGGCGGTTTTGCTGGCTTTGATGGCGCTCTTTTTAGTTTAAGCCGCGGATTTGACTATACCTGCCAGGCAAGAACCCCGGTTTCCGGGGTTTTTTCATAGCTAAGATATTATTTTCATTCATGATTCCGTAATATTTTCACGGCAAGATAGCTGGGTAGGAGTCGTTTATGACTTACGAGTATCCGTCATGCTGGCCCGTCTAGCTGATCATTCATACTGCCATTGTTCGCTGCGCATTATCATGCTGTTGGCTGTGTTGTTGCTTGCCTGTGCGCTGTCAGGGGACAGCCGGGCGCAGAGTGGTACTTATGCCGCACAGTTGAACCTGCGTGATGGGCAGAGCGACTATAATCTGGCTCCTTATGCTTATGTGACCAAGGATCCGGGCCGCAGCCTGACTTATACGGGGGTGGTTGACCGCCACATCACAGGCAAGCGTGGAGATGTCCTGCAGGGAAAAATTTTGACTCTGGGGGCATCAAGTGTACCGCACTGGGTAATTGCCAGTATCAGCAACCAAAGCCAGAACGAAAACTGGGTGCTCAATCTGGGTGAGCATCTTGAGGGACGGATTGGCCTGGTTGATAAAATTTTTATATATGACCGGGCAACCGGGCAGCGGATTATTGACAGCGTGACGCCGAATACGGTTCCTGGGTCCAAACAGGAAGTGTTCGAGTCCGTTGCTGTCCCGATCAGGATTGCCAGTGGCAGTACGGCCATGCTGGTGATGTATGTCGTGCCGCGGGCGGGCGTTCCGTTGACGCTGGGGTTTGATTTTCTCAGTCAGGAAAGTTATCTCAAGCAAAGTAACCATCCGCTTAAGCCCTCTAATATTGCCTATCTTTTGTTTTCTCTGGTTGTCGGGTTTTACATCTCCAGCATGATTTTGCTACGGCGTTGGGGCACAATCATCTTTATCCTTTATTACATCGGTCATTTTGCCCTGTTTACGCTCTATAACAACGTTTCATCATCTACGATGGTATGGGCGCCTGAATTGATGATCATGGCTATGACGTTTACCTTGGTGATGGGGTATTTTTCCACGCAGTATTTCTTCGGAATTAACCGCCAGGATGGCTTGCCATTCCGGATTATCCTGAGTGCTCCGATTGTGATTACGGTCGTGACGGCGCTCACGGCATTCCTTTTGCCGGATCAAAGTGCCTTACGACATGTTTTGCTTGGGATTTGTTTTGTCGGGGGTCATTTTTTCCTGATTATCATCTCTGTGGCACAGATCATTCAGGGTAAACAGGGGGCTTGGTATATAACAGCCGGGTGGGTCGCTATGTTCCTGGGTATGAGTATGGCGATACTCAGCGTCAATAACATTGTTACCCCCAATGCTATGACGATTGCCAGCTATTGGTATATGTTGCTGGTGCAGGGAGGCTTGTCGGCCTGGGCTATCGTTACATCCCATCTACATGCCGATATCACGCGTGCGGAACAGCAGGGCCAGCAAAGTGAAGAGGCAGAACATGTAGCGCGTATTGCCCAGGCCCGTGAAAATCAGGAATTTAACCGGCTGAAGCGTCTGGTCGAACATGAACGTCAGGTCATGCAGGAATTGCGTGATCGCGAAGTTGAACAAAACGAAGAGATGCGCAAGGCGCGTATTTCCGCCGATGAGGCCAATCAAGCCAAATCAGCTTTCTTGGCTGTGGTTAGTCATGAAATTCGGACGCCGATGACCGGCATCATGGGAATGGTGAGGTTGTTGCTGGATACGGCGTTGTCACCTTCACAAAAAGATTATGCCCAAACCATACAGGATTCGGGCGATGCGATGATGTCGCTGCTGAATGATATTCTCGATTTTGAAAAGATTGAGAGTGGTAAAATGGATCTGGAGCGGATTGATTTTGATCTGCACCGTCTGGCTCACAGTGTCATTACGTTGATGTCCGGCCACGCTACTAACAAAGGTATCTATTTACGGCTGAATATGGACCCGAATATACCGCGTTATGCCGTGGGTGATCCGGTACGTCTGCGTCAGGTTATGCTCAATCTGGTCGGCAACTCGATCAAATTCACCACACAGGGCGGGGTGACGCTGGAATTGTTGCCCGAACCCAATTCAGAAGGTTTGGCACGCGGCAAGATGTATAAGATCCGCTTTGCAATCCGTGATACCGGTGTCGGGATATCCAAGGAAGCGCAACATAATCTGTTCCGACCCTTTTCGCAGGCAGATTCCAGCGTTAGCCGCAAATTTGGTGGTACCGGTCTGGGGTTGGCGATTTCGCAGCGTCTGATCGAAGCCATGGGCGGCAGAATTGCGATTGATTCGGAAGAAGGGCGTGGCAGCACGTTCCATTTTAGTATCATTCTGGAGGAGGGGCAGGCCACCAATGCCGCTGATAGTGACGGGGGCCGTGACAGTCTGTCGGTCAAGTCATCCAAGGCTCTGCGGATTTTGGTGGTTGAAGATAACGAGATTAACCAAAAACTGCTCAAAGAATTCATAGGCCGTATGGGCCACGAAGTCTTGACCGCGTTGACGGGTGAGGAGGGGATCGAAAAAGTTGTGGCAGAAAAGCCGGATATGGTTTTGATGGATGTGGAGTTGCCAGGCATATCGGGTATGGGGGCTACCAAGGCGATCCGGGCGCTGGCCGATGATGATCGTGCAGTTACTCCCGTGATTGCCTTGACGGGGAATACGCGTGAAGACGATATTCGATCTTGCTATGCGGCCAATATGAATGGGCATTTGGCCAAGCCGGTTGATCCCTTGCGCTTGCGTCAGATGATTGACAAAGTCATCAGTGGCAAACTTGATAATCCGGTACAGGTTGCCAGCGATCGCACCGTACATAGTTATACTCATACGACCCAACTCTCGTCCTCACTGGCGGTCAAACCTGCCAGCGTCGAAAGGCGCGAAGATAGTCAGATATCTCCACCTCGAGACGAGGCTGTCCCGGTTGCAGTGCCGACCCCTGTGCCGGCTCAGGCTCCTGCAAAACCCGTTGCCGGAACTCTGCCGTCCAATCAGTCACCTTTGCTGCAACATCTCACACAGGTGAATGATGAGTTGGATGACTTTGATGATGAGGCAATGCCCTCGGCGTTGGTCTCCGGCCATGCCGCACCCGCGCCAGACCGGCCAAGATTGAGTGAACTGGTGATGCAGGAGGGCTCGATGCTGATGTTGGCTGATGAAGAGCTCGAGGAGGATTCTTTTGCCCAGGCGGTCAATGCGGCGCAGGATGATGAGCCCAGTGCCAGTGCGATACCGGATAGAGGCAATCATCAGGCGTTTGAACGCGCGATGCTCGATCCCTTGAAGTCGGCTATGAAAAAAGATGATTTGCAGGAAATGATTGATGGCCTGCTTGATAAGGCTGAGGAAATCGTGCTGGCGTTGGATGTGGCGGTCAATGGTCATGATAGTATCAGTATTGTGGCGCGGGCTCATGAATTGAAGGGTATGGCCGGAAATTTTGGTCTGACCGAACTCAGCAAGATTGCGGAATTGATGGAGCGGGACGTTAAGGCTGATCCACAGGCGAATGTGGCTGGTTATATGAAGGATATTTCCCCGGCCTATAAGCGGGCACGGACTGAAATTATCACGTGGATGCAGGAATAAGAAAGGGCCCACCGGGCCCCTTCACAATCGATTTCTTTGTGTGTGATTAAGCGGCGATTTCGATTTCGCTGAAGAAGAAAGAGACTTCCTTGGCCGCGTTTTCTGCGCTGTCGGAGCCATGTACCGAATTGGCTTCGATGCTTTCCGCGAATTGCTTGCGGATGGTGCCTTCGGCGGCGTTGGCCGGGTTGGTTGCACCCATGACGTCACGGTATTTGGTAACGGCATCGTTGGCTTCCAGAACCTGAACCACGACCGGGCCGGAGATCATGAATTGCACGAGGTCGTTATAGAACGGACGCTCCTTGTGCACGGCATAGAATTGCTTGGCCTGCTCTTCGGTCAGGTGCATGCGTTTTTGTGCAACGATTTTAAGACCGGCTTTTTCAATGGTGTTGTTGATCGCACCGGTCAGGTTGCGGCGGGTGGCGTCCGGCTTGATGATCGAAAGGGTGCGTTGTGTAGTCATGGTGCAAAACTCCGTTGTCTTAAAATCAGTGAGTGGAGCGCTTTATAGACGGAGCAGGGCTTGCCTGCAACCCCTTCGCTCTTTTGCGCTTTATGTGAAATAAAATTACAAAAACTTGGGGTTTTGCTGATTAAAACTTGCAGATTGCCGAGTGCTATGGTTTGCTAATATTAACGAATAGGGATAATGGAGTAAGACGTGTCACAAGACATGCAACTGGTTCACTCAAGCGAATTTCCGCGCTTCAAGAGCGGGCGACGTTCTTTGTCTGAAGAATGGGCTGCCGCGGCGCAGGGTGCACCGCCGCAGCAAGCGGCACATGATCCAGCGGTTTTGTTTGCCGATGCCCAGATTATTCAAAAAGACGCTGACAATCTGACCCGCCGTCTGGCCAAGGTGCTGGGCGGAATCGCTGAAATGGGGCCGGAAAAAAACCTGTACCGGGTACTGGCCAAGTTCAGCGGCAAGGATGATGGCAAGGACCCTTCCTTTAACTGCGATTTCAGCCGTTCCCGGATCCTGTTACGCAATAAATCCCAGATCCGTAACGCGATCGATATGTTCGCCAGCACTGGCATGCTTGAACTGAAAGACGGCACCCGTTTCATGGTACGTGAGGTCGAGCAAAACTTTACCAGCCTGAACAAGCGCAAGGCCGGTCTGGCAAATATGGATGTCAAGATCACCTTTGAATTTACCACGGCTGAGGGCGAACGGTCATTCCACCATCATGAACTGCAATTTATGCCGGCGGAGGCCAAAGCGGATTACCAGCACTCGCACGAGGTGTATGAACGCAAGCGTGTGGCACAGATTTATCGCGATGGAGCCGATAATGCTCTGGCAATCTGCGGCCCCAGTGAGGCCGAGGGCTGGAGCAAGAAATGGCGTCAATATGACGCACAAATGCAGGCCGCACAGGTCGAGCGTTGGGCCATTCACATGGGCGTTCGCGAGCGTTTGGGGCTGGATGAGTTGATCGGATACCAGCCATGCAATTCTTGCAAGGCGAAAAAGCTGGAAAAACCGGGGGCAAACCTATATGTAGTGCAGTGATTTTAAACTGGATTACATAAAAATGTCTCAAACCTACCTGACCGAATATTTCATGGTCTGTGGCCTGCCCGTGGCGGCGGTCAAATCAACTGACGGACAATTGTTGCAAACTTGGGCCGCCGATAAGGCGCAGGGACGTTTGCGCCGCGATCCGCGCTTGCTGGCCGATATCGAAAGCGACAGCCGGGTGCGTCCGATGCTGAAGGCTGATTTTGAAAAATATTGCCGTCAGCACCATATAGATGCAGTGGTACCGGAACGGGCGATCTTGCAGACCTTGACACTCAACGCCGGGGCAGCGGCCTTGCTGACATCGCCGCATGATAAAGACAAGGGCAGCTGTCTGCGGATGATGGCTTTCGCGGTGTAGGTATTTGTTTTTTAAGTTTCTGCGTAAAAAAACGGCCTCTTAAGGGGGCCGTTTTTGTTTTTGAATATTGTTAAGGCTTATGAGGCCAGCCGTTTCTCAATCGCGCTTACGGCATCATTGGCGGCTGCTCCGTTGGGGCCGCCGCCTTGGGCCATATCCGGGCGGCCACCGCCCCCAGTGCCACCCAGAACGGCCACGCCGGTTTTGACCAGATCAACCGCGCTGATTTTCGCAGTGAGGTCAGCGGTGACACCGACCACGATCGAGGCTTTACCGTCTTCGGTGGCGATCAGGGTGATGACGCCTGAACCGAGCTTGGCTTTCAAGTCATCCACCATCGGTTTCAAATCCTTGGCCGGGAAACCTTCGAGCACACGCGATGTGAATTTCATTCCGCCAATGTCTTTGACTTCCGGCCCAGCGCCCGCCGCTGCCCCGCCCCCTGTGGCCATCTGGCGGCGCAGGTTGGAAAGTTCCTGCTCCAGCTTTTTCTTCTCGTCCATCAATGCCTTGACGCGTGGGACAAGATCGGTGGGCGAAGACTTCAGAACGCCTGCGGCCTCCTGTACCAGTTGCTCCTGTGATTCCAGGTAACGCAGGGCATTGGCCCCGGTCAGGGCTTCGACCCGGCGGATGCCGGCAGATACTGCCGATTCACCCACGATCTTGAACAGGCCGATATCACCCGTGCGTTTCACATGCGTACCACCGCAAAGCTCGACCGAGTAGGGGATGTTCTGGCCCGGGCGCTGGCGGCCCATGCTGACCACGCGCACTTCGTCATCATATTTCTCGCCGAACAAAGCGCGGGCACCGGACTCACGCGCTTCTTCCAGCGGCAGGACACGGGTCACAACTTCTGTATTGGCGCGAATCTCTTCATTCACCTGATCTTCGATAGCACGCAATTGCTCTGCCGTAATTGGCACAGGTTGAGAAATATCAAAACGGGTGCGGCCCTCATCCTGCAATGAACCTTTCTGAGCGATGTGATCGCCCAGTGTCAGGCGTAGAGCCTCATGCAGCAGGTGGGTCACCGAATGGTTGGATTCAATCGTGGCCCGGCGCTTTGTATCAACGCGCAACTCCACCCCTTCGCCCACACTGATTGTGCCTTTGCTGACCTTGCCGACATGAACCCAGAGCTTGCCTGTCTGCTTCTTGGTATCGGTCACGGTGAAACTGTCGCCTTGCGCCGTGATCATGACGCCGCTATCGCCGACCTGACCGCCTGATTCAGCATAGAACGGTGTCTGGTTGACAATGATGTAACCGTCTTCGCCGTTCTTCAGTGAGGACACTTCCTTGCCATCTTTAACGAGGGCCAAAACTTTGCCTTCAGCACTGGTGCTGGCGTAACCAAGAAATTCTGTCGGGCCGTGTTTATCGAATAGTTCGAACCAGATTTTCGATGTGCCGGTATCGCCCGACCCTGACCAGCTTTTGCGGGCGGTGGCTTTTTGCTGTTCCATTGCCGCTTCAAAACCGACCATATCGACTTCAAGGCCTTTGGTTCTCAGCGCATCTGACGTCAAGTCGACCGGGAAGCCGTAGGTGTCATAAAGTTTGAAGGCTATATCGCCGGAGAGTTTTTTGCCGGAAGACAGTTTGGCGGTTTCCTCGTCGAGCATTTTCAGGCCACGATCGAGGGTTTTCTTGAAACGGGTTTCTTCATTTTTCAGTGTTTCGGTGATCAGGCTCTGGGCCCGGATCAATTCCGGATAGGCCTCACCCATGGAGGCCATCAGCGTCGGGAACAGGCGGTGCATCAGCGGGTCTTGTGCGCCCAGCAGATGCGCATGGCGCATCCCCCTACGCATGATCCGGCGCAACACATAACCCCGGCCCTCATTCGAGGGCATGACGCCATCTGCCAGCAGGAAGGCCGAACAACGCAAATGGTCGGCAATCACGCGGTGGCTGGGGGCCTGTGCACCATCCGGTGATACGCCTGTCAGGTCGGCGGAATGCTCGATAATTGAGCGCAGCAGGTCGATATCGTAGTTCGAGGTTTTGCCCTGCATCAGCGCTGACATGCGCTCTAATCCCATGCCGGTATCAATCGAGGGTTTGGGCAGGGGTTTACGGTTATAACCGCCTTTGCCATCCGGCTCCTGCTCGAACTGCATGAAAACGAGGTTCCAGAATTCAAGGAAACGGTCGCCGTCCTGATCAGCAGAACCCGGAGGGCCGCCTGCGAGTTTGTCACCCTGATCGTAGAAAATTTCCGAACAGGGGCCGCACGGGCCGAAATCACCCATCATCCAGAAATTATCGTTGGTATTGATGCGGATGATCTTGCTATCGGGGAAACCCGCAATCTTGCGCCACAGTGCTGCCGCTTCTTCATCGGAAGAGTGAACGGTGACCAGCAGCTTGTCCTGCGGCATGCCGTAACCTTTGGAAATCAGTTCCCAGGCATAGCTGATGGCTTCTTCCTTGAAGTAATCGCCAAAGGAAAAGTTACCCATCATCTCGAAGAAGGTATGGTGGCGGGCCGTGTAGCCGACATTATCAAGATCGTTATGCTTGCCACCGGCGCGGACGCATTTCTGTGCGGTGGTGGCGCGGGTGTAAGGGCGTTTTTCAACACCGGTGAATACGTTCTTGAACTGGACCATGCCTGAATTGGCAAACATCAGGGTCGGGTCGTTCTGCGGCACCAGCGGACTGGAAGCAATATGTTCGTGGCCCTGCTTCTTGAAATAATCAAGGAAGGTGGTGCGGATATCCTGAACGGTCTTGGTCATGGCTGTAAAATCCTAATGCTTTGAATTGCCAGATAATTAATCAGATAACCCCCGCAAAGTCCATGCCCTGCAATCCCGTTTCCGGTGCTTTTGTCAGGCTTTTAAGATCGCGATGGGGGTGAGAAACAGAAGATAGGGTGCCCTAACGGGCTGCCAGCGCCGGGGCCGCCGCGGCTGCAGAGATCAAGGTCAAAGAGTGTGGTGTCACTGGGCTCATGACATGACTATGCCAAGAGGCGGTGATGAAGTCTAGAAAATTAAAGGCTGATTTTGGGGAAGAAAATTAATTGGTGGTCGCCAGACGGATCAGCGGGCGGGTCGGGAGACCTGCTTGTTTGACACTGTCAAGCGGCACATATTGCGCCCATTCACCTTCGGCCACGGCGTCCAGCGAAGGAATTGGCTGATTCATCCGCAGGCGATAGATCCAGTAATTGGACATGACGCGCTCGACATAGGCGCGGGTTTCGCCCATCGGGATACTTTCGATGAACAGCAGCGGATCGTCTTGCATGTCAGCCAGTTCGCGCTTCCATTTCTTCAGATTGCCCGGCCCGGCATTATAGGCCACGACCAGTGAGAACAGTTCGGTATCGACATGATCCTGATAGAGCAGTTTTTCGATATAGCGTTGCCCGATCTCTAGATTGGTCTGCGGGTGGCGCAGGCGGGCATGGCTGTCTGCGCTCTTGAACTGGTTTTTGCCGGCGATATAGCTGGCCGTGGCGGGCATGACCTGCATCAGGCCTTGGGCTCCGCTGCGGCTGACGGCGCCGGGATTGAATTTGGATTCCTGACGAATGATGGCATGCACCAGTGCGCGGTCAACGCTGTAGCCGTCCTTGGGCTTCCACGGCAATACCGGATATAAAGCAGAATCATAATAACCACCTTGGGGATGGCCATAGGTTTGCGCCAGTTTCATCCCCAGTGCCGGCAAGTTCTTTTGCGCGGCATAGGCCAGCAGGGCCTCGGCCAGTGCCGGGTTGCTGGCGGTATCCATCTTGGTCAGCAGGCTCTCGGCTTCGCTGTAGTGGCCATCCTTGACCAGTACCAGCGCCTCGCGGGTGACGGGATGGCTTTCCAGTAGTTTGCGGTGGGCGGTGGTTAAGGGCGGGGTCTCCCAGTTGAAATCATGATCCCAGCCGAGCGAACGGGTGGCAATCAAACCATAGAAAGTGCGCGGGTACTGGGCGGCCTGTTTCAGCCAGAGCGAGACTTCCTGCGGCTTGCGGGCGCGCATGTAAGAGCGCGAGGCCCAGTAGGCACTGGCCGAGGCCTGCCAGCCCGAGCTGTAGTCCGAATTGGCTGAGTTGGCGAACAGGCGGGCGGCATCTTCATAATTGCCCATCCGCCACGCGGCCAGTCCGGCGATCCATCCAGCTTGCGGGATATACGGGCCCGAACGGGTGGTACTGTCGGCAGCGAGTTCATAGGCTTGTACGACTTTGCCTGCGAGCAGATAGCCTCGGGCAATCAAGGTCTGCATCTGGTCTTTTTCAACCGGATCGAGATAGGGCACGGCCTTGTCGCTGCTCAGGCGTTTCAGGGCCCGGGTAGGACTGCCGTTACTAACATCCTGTTTGATGATACCAGCCAGACGGGCCACGGAGTCGCGTTGGGCCGCACTGCGTTTCATCTTGGTTTTATAAATCTTGTTCTGGCCATCAAGCGCCGGGGCTGCCGTCAGGCTGACCGGGGTGGTGTCCGGCAGGGTCAGGCGGAAACTGCTGCGGGTCTCGGGTTCGAGCAGCAGAGGGGCCGCTTCGGCGGTTTTTTGTAGGGATACGTCGGCCGCTGGCTCAGGCTTGCGCGCCGGGATCAGGGGAGCAACCGTTTCCATCGGGCCGCTCATCTTTTCCGCCATCACATTGTCCGCCATCACAGGGGCCGTTTCGCTGGCGGTGGCCAGTACTTGTGGGGCAGGGGGTTTGCGTCCCGGGATCAGCGGTGCCGCTGCTGTGGGGGGCTCCTGCGGTGCGGCCATCAGGGCGGCCGCAGAATTTTCTGTATCGTTATTGAGGGCGGGGAAGCGCAGTAGCGCCAGCGGGTCGGCCCTGAAGGCTGCAGGCTTGCGCGCCGGAACGGGGGGCAGGTCTGTAGCATATACCGTGGTGTTCAGCAGGCAGCCGGTGATGATAACCGTGCCCAGACTCAAGACCCGCAGTCTTTTCGTCGCTTTTTTCCATGTACGCATGATGGGCAGATTGATAGCCGAAGGTGGCCTAAATGTCCAGAAAATGCGGGTGAACAGGGGCTAAGTTATTGACAAATTTACAGAAATCATTGTCAGAACCAAAGGAATTATGGCATAAAAATCAGGCGGCCACGGCTGAAATCCCGAGTTCCCGGCGCTTTTCCGCCAGCATCAGCATATCCGCCCAGACTGCCCGCTTTTGCCCGGGTGTGGTCAGAAGATAGGCGGGGTGGTAGGTCACCAGTGCTGGAATCGGGGCCGGATTCGAAGCCGGATTTGAGGTATAAGTCTCGGCACCGGCGCGAGGCATATAGGTATGCCAGTGGCCGCGTAATTTCGAGATACTGGCGGCGTGACCGAGCAAGGTCTGGGCGGTTAGACCCCCGCACAGCAGCAGCAGGCGCGGGCGGGCCAAGGCAATATGCTGCTCGATAAAGGGCAGGCTGATTTCCATTTCGGCTTCGGTCGGGCTGCGGTTGCCGGGCGGGCGCCAGTTCAGGATCTGGGTCAGGTAGGCCGCCTGAGCCGGATCGGCGTGGTCGCGGGCCAGCCCGATCGACTGTAAAATCCGGTCAAGCAGCAACCCGGCCGGCCCTGAAAATGGCTGGCCGCTGCGGTCATCATCGGTACCGGGGGCATCGCCGATCACCATGACGCTGGCACCGGGTGTGCCGGCGGCAAACACCAGATGGGTAGCGGATTTGCGCACACTCAGGCCTTCAAAGGTGTTGAGGGCGGCCTGTAGTGCGGTCAGGCTGTGTGCCTGCTGTGCCAGCATCTGGGCTTCGGTGCGCAAGGCCGGGGTGCCTTGCACAGCGGCAGTGGTGGGCACGGGCGACGGGTCGTTTAGTGTCGCCAGCACGGCTGCTGTATGCGGGGCCAGATTTTTTTCAGGCGCCGTCATGGTGGCGAGCGGTGCGGGTGCTATATCGTTTATAGCCGGGCTAGTTGCGGGCGTGGCCATTCCTAACTGGCCGGGGGTGTCGGCCAGTATTTCGTCGATGCCTTGATCAAGGTGCCACTGCAGGGCAGCCAGATAGGCGGTGGTTTCTCCGCTTGTCATAAAACAAACTTTGTCCGGGTGTTGATGTATTCAGCCTTAGAGTTCTAAACGAATATATTATAAAGTGGGCAAAGACAATAATACCGCCCTGCTTGGAGGATTCCTTAGAAAATGCCGTTGCCGGTTCGCAGTGATCGTGAATGTATGGAATATGATGTCGTCATCGTCGGTGGCGGCCCGGCCGGGCTGTCTTGTGCGATCCGTCTTAAACAGATCAAACCGGATGTCAGTGTCTGTGTGCTGGAAAAAGGCTCCGAGATTGGGGCGCATTTGCTTTCGGGTGCGGTATTTGAAACCCGGGCGCTCGATGAGCTGATCCCCGACTGGAAAGAGTCGGCAGGGAAAGAGGGGGGCGCGCCGCTGACGGTCAAAGCGCAGGATGATCGCTTCTTGTTTCTGACCAAAACAAAATCCTTCCGTCTGCCGACACCGCCACAAATGCATAACCATGGCAACTATATCATTTCGTTGGGATTGCTCGGGCGCTGGCTGGCGCAACAGGCTGAGGCGCTGGGGGTTGAAATTTATCCCGGCTTTGCTGCGGCTGAAGTGTTGTACAACGAACAAAATGCCGTGATCGGTGTGGCCACTGGCGACATGGGAATTGACCGCACAGGGGAACGCACTGCGCAGTTTCAGCCTGGGATGGAACTGCATGCGCGTCAGACTGTATTCGCCGAAGGTTGTCACGGCTCGCTGACCAAAACTCTGATTGCCAAATACGATTTACGCAAGAATTCCAATCCACAAACTTATGGCCTCGGGATCAAGGAATTGTGGGAAATACCAGCCGACAAGCACAAACCGGGTTTGATTGTGCATACGATTGGCTGGCCGGTTGATACGGCGACCTATGGCGGTTCATGGTTATACCATCTCGACAATAATATGGTTTCGATCGGCTATGTCGTGGGTCTTGATTATCAAAATCCATGGCTTTCGCCGTTCGAGGAAATGCAACGGATGAAAACTCATCCGGCGATCCGCACCTATCTTGAAGGCGGGCGGCGTGTGGCCTATGGCGCACGGGCGCTGGTCGAAGGGGGATTCCAGTCGCTGCCTCAGCTCACCTTCGCAGGAGGTTTGCTGATTGGTGATACCGCCGGATTCCTCAATGTGCCCAAGATCAAGGGCAATCACATGGCGATGAAATCCGGGATGGTGGCTGCTGAATCTCTGGCCGCAATGCTGGAGGGTGCTGGGTATGGTGCCGAATGTTTGTCTTATCCTGATCGATTGAAGCAAAGTTGGATGTGGCGAGAACTCTATCAGGTGCGCAATATCCGCCCCGGTTTCCATTTCGGCTTGTGGTTCGGGTTGCTGCATGCCGCCTTCCAGACCTGGGGCGGCTGGCGTTTACCTTACACCTTGAAAAATCATGCCGATCACAGCCAGATGAAGAAGGCCGCAGATGTTGCCAAAATTGAATATCCGCGCCCTGACGGTGTCTTGACGTTTGACCGCCTGACCTCGGTACGGCTATCCAATACCATGCACGAAGACGGGCAGCCTGTTCATTTGAAACTGCGTGACGCCAGTGTGCCGTTGACTATCAATCTGCCTGAATATGCCGAACCGGCACAGCGTTATTGCCCGGCCGGTGTTTATGAAGTGGTGGCGCAAGAGGGTCAAAATCGATTCGTTATCAATTCTCAAAACTGCGTTCATTGCAAAACTTGCGACATCAAAGACCCGTCACAGAATATCGACTGGACCGTGCCGCAGGGTGGCGGCGGCC
>JAMPXY010000139.1 GCA_023700945.1 Alphaproteobacteria bacterium
TGGGGTTGCCGCCTGACTATGGAGGAACGGAGAATATCCTTTTCCTTCCATCCTTCTGCTCATGCGGCTGACTGCCAGTGGGCGGATGTTCTGCTGGCGGATGATCCGGTGAGGGTTAAATCCTGTGATGCTTCTGTGGTGATTGACCGCTTCGCTGTCTGGAAAAACGGTGTTCATGCGCTGTGGCTGGCAGAGGGTCATATAAAGTCAGTCGGGGCGCACCGTGGTGTGCGGCCATGGACAGTATCAAATAGCCGTTAGGGAATAGATTGCCGGTACTAATCTTCGCGCGGGTGTTTGTTAAAAAAACTTAGCATCGCTGCAGTAGCGGAAAAACCGAGATAAAATGAGCCATCATCAAGTTCTGAATAAATTCCTTGGCTGGCCCCGGGCCAGTTATGGCCGCTGTTACGGACTGTATTCAGCACGACTGAAACATTTTTGGCGCAGTGATGACTGGCCAAGGTTGTCAGATTCCCCTTTTTTGTTTCGGTGGGGGATTCCAGACATTTGTTTTCCTGGAGCCAGAACTGGTGGACATCTTCAAGGGCTTTAAACGGGACTGATACCTGTGATTTCATGGTGCTTTTTTTGCTGATGCCGCCTTTGGCAGGAACAACATTATCAGCCAGTCCATGAAATATGATGATGGAAACGGGGGCGATTGGCTTGGGTTGATCGTCAAACATGGCTCCAGCAACGATACCCACAGCGGCCAGACGGTCACCCAGACGGCTGGCAAGCCTGTGTGCCAGCATCCCCCCGTTTGAAAATCCGGCAAGGTAGATGCGGCGACGGTCTACCGGCAATGTTTGCATTAATTCCGTGAGCAGGGCCTCTATAAAATCCTCATCTGCGCTGAGATTTTTTTGCGCGTTGCCGCAGCAGGCGCCTGCATTCCAGTAGAGCCGGGTATCATGATCACCGGTTCCCACTGGATAGACCATGATCATATTATCATCTCGCACCTTGGTTGCCAGTTGGGCGGCTTGCACCAAACGATCAGGGGTGCTGCCACCGCCATGCAGGCCAATCAATAAAGGATACTGGAAAGCCCCTTGCTTGATTGAAGAAGGTGTATAGAGGTAATAGGTACGTTCCTGCCCCTGTATGGTGATCGTCATTTTTTGATGGCCCGAGGGTGCCGCGTGGGCCTCTGGCCATGCCCAGAGCAGGGCCAGCAGCGCTATCAAAACAATGATGTGCCGGGTGCTGTTAAAGAAGTAAGGCAGTGCGCTCAATGATAGGTCCGCATCAGGCTGACCAGTCGTCCTTGTACCTTGACCCGCTCAGGTTCCAATACGCGTGGTTCATACTGGTCATTTTCCGGCTCGAGAATGATCTTATTGCCGGAACGACGAAGGCGCTTCAATGTAGCTTCGTGATCGTCAACCAATGCCACAACAATCGTGCCGTTTTCTGCGGTATCACATTTTTGGATGATGACGGTGTCGCCATCATTGATCCCGGCATTGATCATTGAATCACCAGAAATGGTCAGGGCGTAATGTTCACCCCGACCCAGCATTGAGGGGGGGATTTCAATCGAGGCGGTTTCATCCCGCAGGGCCTCGATCGGTGTGCCGGCGGCAATTTTACCGTAGAGCGGAATAATTTCGGCTGTGCTGGCGGCCTCGGCCACATTCTGTACAGCGCGGATATTGCGGCTGGTAGATGCCGCCGCCGAGCTATCGTTGGCAGCCGGGCTATAGCCTTCGGGCAGTTTGCGCACTTCGAGTGCGCGGGCGCGGTGCGGCAGGCGTTCGAGATAGCCGCGCTCGACCAGCGCGCTGATCAGGCGGTGAATGCCGGATTTTGATTTGAGGCCTAATGCCTCTTTCATTTCCTCGAAAGAGGGGGCGACATCGCCCTGTTGCATGCGTTCATGGATGAACAACAACAGGTCTTTCTGTTTGCGCGTCAGCATTTAGGGGCATTCTCCTGCTTTTTTGTATGCTATTTGTTCTTATCGTAACCTGATTCTGGATGAATTGCCACTGTTTGTTCGCGTTTGTTCTTGATATGTATTATGAAATCCAGCTTAAGTCCCTAGAAGGGCACGGGTGGCGGCGGTAATGTCCGACTGGCGCATCAGGCTTTCGCCGACGAGGAAGGCTGGAAATCCGGCACTTTGCAGGCGTTTGAGGTCGGCGTGGTTGAGGATGCCGCTTTCGGCGACGCGCAGGATATGGGCGGGCATGGCGGTGGCGATGTCGAGCGCGGTGCTTAAATCAACGGCCAGTGTTTTCAGATTGCGGCTGTTGACTCCGACCATTTGGGGATCGAGTTTCAGGGCGCGGTCGAGTTCTTCGCGGTCATGTACTTCAAACAACACATCAAGATTTAATTCAGTGGCCAGTTTGTCAAGATCGCTGACCAGCGTGTCATCAAGCGCCGCCATGATGATGAGCATGCAATCGGCACCCATCGCCCGGGTTTCATAGACCTGATAGGGATCGACGATGAAATCCTTGCGCAGAACTGGCAGGTTGCAGGCGGCGCGGCCTTCGAGCAGGTATTCGGTGCGTCCCTGAAAATAAGGCTCGTCGGTGAGAATGGACAGGCACGCGGCACCGCCTGCCTGATAAGCCTGCGCCAGTTGCGCTGGATTGAAGTCTTCGCGGATAACGCCAACGCTGGGCGATGCTTTTTTGATTTCCGCAATCAGCGCGGGCAGGCCTGCGGATTCTTTGGCGCGCAAGGCTTTGATAAAACCCCGTACGGGCGAAGCGGTTTTGAGTTGTTCTTCCAGTGCGGCTTGCGGCACTTTGGCTTTACAGGCGGCGACGTGGATGCGTTTATCATCGCAAATTTTTTGCAGGACGCTCATCAAAGACTCGTGAATTGAATATAATCGGAGAGGAGCTGTTTGGTCTGGCCGCTATTAAGAGCTTCTGCCGCTATGCGGGAGGCTTCGACCGGATCGGTGGTTTTGTCGGCGATTAGCAAAGCAGCGGCAGCGTTGGCCAGCACGATATTTCTGTAGGCGGATAATTCGCCGTCGAGCAGGCGTTTGAGGGCTTCGGCGTTGTATTTTGAGTCGCCGCCCATTAGCGCGGGGGTGGAGGAGTAGTCGAGGCCGAAGAGTTGCGGCGTGATGTTATCTTCTGCCACCTTACTTTGCTCAAGCCGGGCCACACGGGTTTTTCCGGTGACGGTGATTTCGTCGAGACCGTCCTGACCGTGCACGACCCATGCCTTTTCTGTGCCGAGCCGTTCGAGCGTTTGCGCCATTGGTGTCAGCCATTTTTCATCGAAGACGCCGAGCAACTGGCGTTTGGTGCCTGCGGGGTTTGAGAGGGGGCCGAGCAAATTGAAAATGGTGCGGAAACCCAGTTTCTTGCGGATGGAGACGACATGTTTCATGGCGCTGTGGTGGCGCGGGGCCATCAAAAAAGCAAAATTAAAATGACCGAGGGCATCCTCAAGCTTTTCATGTGGGACATCGAGATTGACCCCCAGCGCTTCCAATACGTCAGCGGCGCCTGATTTGGAGCTGGCAGCGCGGTTCCCATGTTTGGCGACCGGAACACCACAGGCTGCCACTACCAGAGCAACGGCGGTTGAGATATTATAGGTGCCGCTGCCATCGCCGCCGGTGCCACAGCAGTCAATTGCGCCGGGCGGGGCCTTGATCGTGGCGGCTTTCTCGCGCATGACGCGCGCGGCCCCGGTGATTTCATCAACGGTTTCGCCTTTTTTTGTTAGATAGCTTAAGAAGGCAATGATATCGCTTTCGCTGCAGCCCCCGTCCATGATGGCGGACATGGCGTTTATCATCTCCTGCTCACTGAGATTTTCACCAATACGCAATTTATCAAGCGAGAGGATCATTGTGTCAATTTCACAAAGTTGCGCATCAGGTCGTGGCCGTGAGAGGTGGCGATGCTTTCCGGGTGGAACTGAACACCGTGAATGGGTTTGGCTTTGTGCATCAGCCCCATAATCAGGCCATCATCTGTTTCTGCCGTGACAGCCAGATCGTCGGGCAGGGAGCCGCGTTCAACAATCAAGGAATGATAACGCGTTACATCGTAGGATTTTGGCAGTCCGGCAAA
>JAMPXY010000037.1 GCA_023700945.1 Alphaproteobacteria bacterium
CCATTATCACTACGGTGGCCCCGGTGCATATCGAAAATTTTGCCTCGGAGCAGGGAATTGCCGATGCCAAGGCTGAAATTTTTGAAGGGATGGATCATAACGGTACGGCATTGCTGCCGCACGATAATAAATGGTTTTTCCATCTCAAGGCAGCGGCTGTAACCAAGGGGATCAAGGTCGTATCTTTTGGTGAACATGCAGATGCCGATATTCGCCTGATTGATTGTCTGGAGGCGGCCAACGGGTCACGAATTAAGGTCAATGTACAAGGTGAGGAAGTTGAAATGACCTTGCTGATCCCGGGACGACATATTGCGGTGAATGCGTTGGCGGTTTTGGGCGCAGTCAGGCTTGCAGGTGGTAACTTGAAGCAGGCAGTAGCAGCGCTTGAGACCATTCAGCCCATTGCCGGGCGCGGTAAACGTGAATTTTTGGACATTGGTGATCCTGCCAATCCTGTGACCCTGATCGATGAAAGTTATAATGCCTCGCCTGTGGCGATGCGTGCCGCTTTCAAGGTGCTGGCTCTGATTGATCCGGGTCGTGGTGGCCGCCGCATTGCCATTTTGGGTGATATGCTCGAACTGGGGCCGAATGGGCCGCGTGAACATGCCGATCTGGCATTGCCGTTGCAAACTGCCGGGGTCAACCTGGTTTATACCTGTGGTACCTTGATGAAAAACCTGCATGATGCCTTGCCAGCCAATCAGCAAGGCGAGCACCGTACGACCAGCAAGGAATTGGCTGAGATTGTACCGGATGTCTTGACGCCGGGTGATGTGGTCATGGTAAAGGGGTCACACGGCAGTCGTATGGATATTGTGGTGGAAACATTACGGGCCCTGCCGGGGCAAAAGGGCTCAGGCAAGCCTGCAAACAAGAAAGGCGGTATGGATCATGCTATATAACCTGCTGGCACCGCTGGCTGATGATTTTATTGTCTTTAACTTGTTTCGTTATCTGACTTTCCGGACTGGGGCCGCAATCATGACGGCTTTCTTTCTATGCCTGATTATCGGCCCGCGCATGATTGTCTGGTTAAAATCAAAGCAAGGCAGCGCCAGTAATATTCGACAGTATCTCGAGGAAGCCCATGCCAGTAAATCAGGGACGCCGACTATGGGCGGTCTTATGATCCTGATTGCAGTGGTGATCAGCACTGTGCTTTGGGCTGATCTCGGCAATCCATTTGTCTGGATCGCGCTTTTGGTGATGGTGGGTTATGGCTTGATCGGTTTCGGTGATGATTATCTCAAGCTCACCAAGAAAAATTCCAAGGGCTTGCCGGGTAAGCTAAAGCTGGCTGGTCAGGTTGCGATTGGTACTGTGGCGACTATGTTGATTATTCAGGCACTGCCGCCCTCTATTGAAACCCATGTGGCAATCCCCTTCTTCAAAAATCTCTTCATTAACCTGGGCTATTTTTTCGTTCCCTGGGCGTTGGTGGTGATGGTTGGGGCCTCGAACGCAGTTAACATTACCGATGGTCTCGATGGTCTGGCGATTGTGCCGATTGCCATTGTCGCAGCGTGCTTTGGTTTGATTGCCTATTTATCGGGTAATGCCATGTTCGCTAATTATCTGCAAATCCCCTATGTCAGCGGCACGGGTGAGCTCTCAATTTTGTGCGGGGCCTTGGTTGGAGGTGGTTTGGGTTTTTTATGGTATAACGCCCCGCCAGCCCGAGTCTTTATGGGTGATACCGGGTCATTGGCGCTGGGCGGGGTTCTCGGGGCGATTTCGGTCATCACCAAACATGAACTGGTACTGGCGATTATTGGCGGTTTATTTGTGCTGGAAACGGTATCTGTGATCGTACAAGTGCTGTCATTTAAACTTACCGGCAAGCGCGTGTTCGCGATGGCGCCGTTACATCATCACTTTGAGAAAAAAGGCTGGCCGGAAACCACAATTGTTATCCGATTCTGGATTATTGCCATTATTTTAGCACTGGTGGGGCTTTCGACACTGAAACTGCGATGATCAATACTCGTCATTTTGCCAAAAGTCTGCAGAATAAGCCGGTAGCTGTTTTTGGCATTGGCCGGTCGAATTTGGCTGTGATTCGCAGCTTGCATCAAGCCGGTGTTGCCGTAGTCGCCGGTGATGACGATCCGGTGAATGTTGCAGCCGCAGTTCAAGCCGGGGCGCAAGATGGGTTGTTTGAGAGCGATTTTCGTCAATATGCTTGTTTGGTTTTGGCGCCCGGCGTGCCGTTTCATTTTCCAATACCGCATCCGGTGGTCGAGAAAGCCCGGTTGGCAGGGATTGAAATTATCTGTGATGTTGAAATTTTCCATCGTTTGCAACATGGGCGGCAGACAGTAGCTATTACCGGCACCAACGGAAAATCGACGACCACGGCGTTGATCGGGCATATTTTAAACCGTTGTGGTGTGGCAGCCGAAGTGGGCGGCAATATTGGTCATGCTGTTCTGGATCTCGATTTGCCGCCGCCTGAGGGGGCCTTCGTGATCGAGATGTCGTCGTACCAGATTGATCTGTGCCCGACTTTTTCCCCGGAAATCGCTGTACATTTGAACTTAACTCCCGATCATCTTGATCGCCATGGGTCGTTTGAGGCTTATTATCAGACCAAGAAAAACCTGTTTCGCGGACGGGGGACGGCCATTATCGGCATTGATGATGATTATTCGGAGCGTATGGCGGCAGAGGTTAAGGCGGCTGGTATGCGTGATGTTCACACAATAGCTATCAACCGGCAGATCAGTGGTGGCGTTTATGTGCTGGATGGTGTCTTGTATGATGCGATGTTTGCCGAATCTGAGAAAATCGCCGATCTGGCTATAGAGACCTTACCCGGTCTGCATAACCAGCAAAATGCAGCGGCGGCCTATGCGGCGGCGCGGACGATGGGGATTCCTCCTGATAAAATCATGCGGGCGATGCGCAGTTTTTCTGGTCTGCCTCATCGCCAGTTTATTGTGGGCATCCAGAATGGCATTTTTTATATCAACGACAGTAAGGCAACCAATGCGGCCGCCACAGAAAAGGCACTGGCCTGTTATGAGAATATTTTCTGGATTGTTGGTGGTCGCGCCAAGGAGGGTGGGCTAGCTGGTCTCGAGCCTTATATGCACAGGGTTGCCGGGGCGTTTGTTATCGGTGAAGCGATGGCTGATTTTTCAAGCTGGTTGAAAGATCAGCAGGTCAAGACTTATGAATGCGGTACATTGGATCAGGCGGTGGCGCAGGCCGATCAGGTGGCGCGGACGCAAGGTAAGGGTGTTGTTTTGCTTTCACCTGCTTGTGCATCGTTTGACCAGTTTAAAAGTTTTGAGCATCGCGGCGATGAATTCACCAGATTGGTGAAGGCTGCAACAGGGGGGCATCATGGCTAACGGCATGTTTTCACGAACAGACCGCTCGGTTTTGGGGCGTTGGTGGTGGACGGTAGACCGACCGATGCTGGCGGCCTTGCTGGCCTTGATGATTTTGGGGGTCATGTTGGTGACGACTGCCAGCCCGCCGGTAGCGCAACGTATCAATGTTAACGAATTTCATTTCGTTATTCGTCATGTGATTTTTCTTATGCCTGCCTTGTTAATTTTGCTGGGGTTGTCTTTGTGTAGTCCCAAGGCCATCTGGCGGATTGCCACGATAGTTCTGGGTTTCAGTATTCTTGGTTTGATTTTGGTGTTGTTGTTTGGCCCTGAAGTTAAAGGAGCGCAACGCTGGATCAGCTTGTTTGGCTTTTCGATTCAGCCGAGTGAGTTTATGAAGCCGTCTTTTGCCGTATTGTCGGCATGGTTTCTCAGTCGTGGTCGTGAACAACCCGGTTTTCCCGGTCAGTGGGTTGCGACCGGTTTGTTTCTGATCGTGGTGACTTTGCTGGTGTTGCAACCTGATATTGGTATGACAGTTGTGACGGCAGCCATTTTCGGGGCGCAGATTTGTCTGGCCGGGTTTCCGCTCTGGATTATTTGTGCGCTCGCTGTAAGCGGGATTGCGGCTTTGTTCGGGGCCTATTTTTTGCTGCCGCACTTTCAAAGCCGGATGGATCGCTTTCTGGATCCCGCCAGCGGTGATAATTATCAGGTTAGCAAGGCGCTCGAGGCCTTCCGTGAAGGAGGATTGTTTGGCGTCGGGCCGGGACAAGGTGAAGTCAAATTAAGCATTCCGGATGCGCATGCTGATTTCATTTATGCTGTCGCCGCCGAAGAAATGGGTATGTGGTTCGCGCTGGTAATTTTAGGAATCTATGTCTTTATCATGATGCGTGGTCTGCGTCGCCTTGCAGAAAGCGACAATCTGTTTGCGATTCTGGCGACGGGGGGTCTTCTGACCATGTTTGGTCTGCAATCTGTAGTGCATATGGGATCAAGTGTGAATGTTCTGCCCGCCAAGGGTATGACTTTGCCCTTTATCAGTTATGGCGGGTCATCGCTTTGGGCGATTGCTCTGGCTATGGGTATGGTGCTAGCGTTAACTAGGCGTCAGCCACGAACATCGGTGGCCAAAGGCGGCAGTATTGCCCGGGGGTTTTTTGCCCGTAGCGATGCCCAGCAAGGAGTATAATCTTTTATGACCATGGAAATACGCGACAAACTTATTCTGATTAGTGCCGGAGGCACCGGAGGGCATATGCTCCCGGCAGCGTCACTGGCACGGGATTTAGTGTCGCGCGGTTTTCGGGTTGAGGTCGCAACCGACTGGCGTGGCCACACATTCGAGAAATTCTTTGGCGGACTGACCATGCATGTTCTGAAGTCCGGCACTCTGCATCAGGGGTTTATCCGCAAGATAACCGGCCCGGTATCCTTAGTGATCGGGATTGGGCAGGCCTATCGTCTGGTCGAAAAACTTAAGCCTATAGTGGTGATCGGTTTTGGTGGTTACCCGTCATTTCCTTCGGTTTATGTGGCACAAAACAAGAAAATCCCCACAATTTTGCATGAACAAAACGCGGTGCTGGGGCGTGCCAATATTGTCTTATCCAAGCGGGCGGACCGCATTGCCCTCTCCTTGCCGCATGTTGAAGGGGTATCCGATTTTGACCAGCCTAAAATTGTGGTGACGGGCAACCCTGTGCGAGAAGAAATTGGTAGGCTTTATGCGCTGCCCTATCCACTGCTGCAGGCCGATGGGCCGTTGCGTATTTTTGTGATGGGGGGCTCGCTCGGCGCTAAAGTATTTTCTATCGTGGTACCGGCGGCACTAGCACGTCTGCCAGCGGCCCAGCGGGCGCGGATCGAGATTATCCAGCAATGTCGCAGCGAAGATATAGAAGCTGCCCGTGATACCTATACCCGAGCCGGAATCAAGGCCCGTCTTGAGACCTTCTTTCATGATGTACCGGAAATTCTGGCCTCATCGCATTTGGTGATTTCCCGCTCTGGTGCCAGCACTGTGGCCGAGGTCACGACTGCCGGCCGGCCTGCGATTTTTGTCCCTTATCCTCACCATGCCGACCAGCAGCAAAAGGCCAACGCTGAGACTGTGGCCGATCAGGGGGGGGCGTGGGTGATGACCGAAGCCGGTTTTACCGAGGACGCCTTGCTGGCGCGGATTGAAACTTTTTTGCAAAACCCGGAAACCTTGTTTCGAGCTGCTGAGGCCGCGCGCTCCTGTGGCCGTCCTGATGCGGCGCGGCGTCTGGGTAATCTGGTCGTGGCGCTGGCTTCGGGCTGGGATCATGTCAGATCGTATGATCAGGAAGACTAGAGCGGTTTAAAATTTGACATATTTATTATAGCTCGTGTATCCGTGAGTGGTTTTAGCCAGTCCGGAGTCCTGTGTGGTTGACATAAAGTATCATTACGAGAGCACTGCCCCTGACTATGATCAAATCACCCGCGTCAGTGGTTATGACCGCGTGCCTGTCAGATTGGTGTCGGTTTTTCAGCAGGCCGTTAGTTTCACGCCAGCGATGAAGGTATTGGATTTTGGCTGTGGCACCGGCAAATTAGCGCAGGCGATTTGTGATACCGGGGCCGATGTCGAGATTACCGGGCTGGAGCCGTGTCGGGCGATGGCCGTGCAGTTTGATCGCCGCTTTCGCCATCATCCACATGTGATTTTACAGCGCGGCGGCTATACGGATCATTTGCCGTTGCCAGATCAGGAATTTGATGCGGTTTTATCAGCAGGGGTTTTTGATCATATCAAAATCACACCCCGGGTGATGAAGGAATTTATGCGTGTGATCAAGCCGGGCGGTTTTCTTGCATTCACCTACGAGCGCCATTCGCGTTTATTGCCAAAGGATCATATATACTGGGGGGCAGGGGCTACGTATTCGCATCAGGATTCCTACGTCAAGGCTTGTTTGGAACAGACCGGGGCCCAAGTATTGCAACATCAGCGCATGTTTGGCTATTTTTACTACCATTTGGCACGCATGGGCCTGTTTGTCGCGCAAAAACCGGTTTAAACCCTGTTAAACCACAAAATTTCCTGTCGCATCTTTGATTAATCCCCGCTAGATTGAGCCTTCTTTTTTGTAAACTGGAGTGAGTGCAGTGGGTATGAAACCGACCCCCCTTGATGTAGGCACTATTCATTTTGTAGGTATTGGTGGCATCGGCATGAGTGGTATCGCCGAAGTGTTGCACAATCTTGGCTATACGGTGCAGGGATCGGATATTGCCGATAATTACAACGTCAAGCGCTTACGTGAAGCCGGCATTAACATTGAAATTGGACACAAGCCGGAAAATCTGGTCGATGCCGAAGGCGGCTTGGTCAATGTTGTTGTCATTTCCTCGGCTGTCAAAAAAGATAATCCCGAATTGATGACGGCCCGGGAACAAAAACTGCCGATCGTACGCCGTGCCGATATGCTGGCGGAGCTGATGCGTCTCAAATCATCAATTGCCATCGCTGGCACTCATGGTAAAACCACGACGACAACAATGATCGGAATGATGCTGGAAGAGGGTGGTTTTGATCCGACCATCATCAATGGCGGCATCGTCAACAAATATGGCACCAATACCCGTCTCGGGCAGAGCGACTGGATGGTGGTTGAGGCTGATGAAAGCGATGGTACCTTCACCCATCTGCCAGCAACAATCGGCGTGGTCACTAATATCGACCCCGAGCATATGGATTATTATGGTGCGTTTGAAAATGTACGGCAGGCTTATTACCGCTTTATCGAGAATTTGCCTTTTTATGGTTACGCGGTGCTGTGCATTGATCACCCGGAGGTCCAGGGGCTGATTCCTGATGTGACAGATAAGCGAATTGTCACTTATGGCTTTAACCCGCAGGCCGATGTTCACGCTTTTAATGTGCGTAGCGATGCTCAGGGTAGTACCTACGATGTTAAATTTGCTGATATCTTAACCGACGATGGCCGCGACCTGATCGTTCGCGATATGCATTTGCCGATGCTTGGGGTGCATAATGTACTGAACTCGCTGGCGGCGCTGGCGGTGGCGATCAAGATGGAGGTGCCGGTCGCGACCATGAAAAGGGCGTTGGCCGGTTTTTCGGGTGTCAAACGCCGTTTTACTAAAACCGGTGAAGCGCACGGCCTGACAGTGATTGATGATTACGGCCATCACCCGGTTGAAATTATGGCGGTCTTGAAAGCCGGGCGACTGGCGGTGGCGGAATCGGGCGGGCGCGTGATCGCCGTAGTGCAGCCGCATCGTTATACCCGTCTTTCCAGCCTGTTTGATGAGTTTTGCACCTGCTTCTATGAAGCTGATACGGTGATCGTGGCTGACGTTTATGCCGCAGGTGAACAACCGATTGAGGGTATTGACCGCGACCATCTGGCGCAAGGCATCAAGGCGCACGGCCATAAGGATGTGCAGGTCTTGAAGGCTTCTGCTGATTTGGCCACGATGATTGCCGATATTGGTGAGGCCAACGATCTGGTGATTTGTCTTGGTGCAGGCGATATCACTAAATGGGCTTATGCGTTGCCCGGTGAACTGGAGTCTGTTTTGGCGGAACGCAAGAAACAACGCGCATGATCCCTAGTCTGAAAGAACAGGAATGGGGATTGCCCTCTGTCCGTGGCCGCTACACGGAAAATGCGCCGTTGGGGGAAGTTGGCTGGTTTCGCTGTGGCGGCACGGCGGAGGTGTTGTTCAAGCCTGCTGATCCTGATGATCTGGCTGCTTTTTTAGCTGCATGCCCCAAACATATTCCGGTGACAACACTCGGAGTTTTATCCAACACCATCGTCCGTGACGGCGGGGTCCGCGGTGTGGTCATTCGTCTTGGGAAAGAATTTGCCGGTATTGAAATTTTGCCGGATGGTTTTGTGCGGGCCGGGGCAGTGGCGCTGGACGGCAATGTGGCGCAGGCGGCCGCTCGGGCCGGGATCGCGGGTCTGGAGTTTTTCAGCGGCATCCCCGGCACGATTGGCGGGGCCTTGCGGATGAATGCGGGCTGCTATGGCAGTGAGACCAAGGATGTGCTGGTTGAGGCCACGGCGATTGACCGTATGGGGGGCACTCATAAACTGAGCCCTCTTGAGATGGGCATGAGTTATCGCCACAGCACAACACCGGAAGACTACGTTTTTACTGCAGCCTTGTTTCAGGGGCAGCCCGGTCAGGAAGAGGAGATCAAGGCCTTTATGGCCGGGATTAAAGAAAAACGGGGGGCTTCGCAGCCGATCCGTGAGAAAACCGGCGGTTCCACTTTTGCCAACCCTGCGGCCGCCGAGTTAGAAAAGGCAGGTTTGCCAGCCGAAACAAAGGTTTGGCAGCTGATTGATCGTGCCGGTTGTCGGGGTCTGACCATCGGCGGGGCGATGATGTCGGAACTGCATGCCAATTTCATGATCAATACAGGGACCGCGACAGCCACCGAACTCGAAGCCTTGGGCGAGGAAGTGCGTCGCCGGGTATTGGACGATTCTGGCATATCGTTGCGTTGGGAAATCAAGCGGATCGGCGAGCCTCTTTCGAAATAGGCTCTGGAATCCGAAGGGCTTCTTGTGTCATGATGGGAGTATCAGCGCTTTTCTGCCTGTTCTTTAAGACTGTTCCCGGGGGTTTCATCATGAAAAAGAAAGTTGCATTGCTGGTCGGCGGCTGGTCTGCCGAGCGTCAGGTATCCCTTGAAAAGGGTAAGTCGATTGAACGCGCCCTGCGTGAGAAGGGTTATGACGTCAAGGTCATTGATGTCCAGAAAGATATTACCCGTTTGATTGAAGAACTGACTCCTCGGCCTGATGTAGTTTACAATAATTTGCACGGCAAGGGTGGAGAGGATGGCACGATTCAGGCTGTGCTCGATATCCTGGAACTGCCCTATACCCATTCAGGCGTGCTGGCATCTTCGATTGGCATGAACAAGCCGGTGGCCAAGCGCATGGCGGCGTCCGTGGGCGTGCGCGTGCCTCAGGGCATGGTCGTTGCCAAGGATGATGTGGTAAAGCAGCACGTGATGGAGCCGCCTTATGTAGTGAAGCCCCCCTGTGAGGGCTCAAGCGTGGGTGTCCGGATTATCATGGAACGCGATAACCAGCCGCCGCTTGATCTGGAAAACTGGGCCTTTGGTGAAGATGTGTTGGTAGAGAAATATATACCCGGGCGCGAGCTGACCGTGGCAGTGTTGGACGGTAAGGCGCAGGCGGTGACGGAGATTGTTGCGCAAACGCGTTTCTTTGATTACGAAGCCAAATATCACGATACCCGCACCGAATATATCCTCCCCGCACAGGTGCCGCAGGATGTTTATGCCGCAGCGCTTGATTATGCTGAACGGGTCTTTGAGGTGATTGGCTGCAGCGGCATTGCGCGTTGTGACTTCCGCTACGATGACAGCAAACCCGGTGCGGAAGGTCTGTATTTCCTTGAGATCAATACCCAGCCGGGGTTCACGCCGGAATCAATCGGACCTTCGCAGGTTATCTATAACGGAACTTCTTATAACGATCTTTGTGCCCACCTCGTTGAGACTGCCCAATGTCACGGTCTGGAACAACACGTTCGCAAGTCATCGGCCGCCGCGCCCGCCACGCTCAAAAAGCGCGCTTAAGCCGCCTTGCCCGCCACCTCGGGGTTGGCCTTAGTGTCCTCGCCCTTGTGGCAGGGGGCGCGATCTGGCTCGCCAGCAGTGGCGCGATTGACCGTACTCTTAAACATACACAGGGACTGGCCTATCAGTGGCTGGCTGATGGCGGTTTCCGGGTTAATAATATTCTGGTTGAAGGACGGCACGAGACCGACCCCGAGGTTTTGCGGGCGATCATCAATCTGGAGCGTGGTGATCCGATTTTTGCCTTTGACCCGGCTGAAACCCGCGAAATGATTGAAAGACTCTCCTGGGTGCGTAGCGCCCATATCGAGCGCCGCCTGCCGGATACGATCTATATTGGCTTGATTGAACGCCAGCCGGTGGCGCTGTGGCAGCATAAAAACAAATTGCGGGTGATTGATGCTGATGGGGTCACTTTGACCGACAAGCTTTCGCTCAGCCAGCAGCAGTTACCGATTGTGGTGGGCGAATACGCCAACGAACAGGCTTATGATTTACTACGGATGCTGGAGGCTGAACCCGAAATAAAGTCTTTGGTTGAGGCTGCCACCTGGGTCGGGGATCGCCGGTGGGATCTGACCTTAAAAAATCAAATGACCGTGCGTCTGCCGGAAATGGATATAGGACTGGCCCTTAGTCGTTTGGCCCAGGCGCAGGCGCAGGACCAAATTCTTGAAAAAGATCTGAATGTGATCGATTTGCGTGAAACTGATCGCATCACTGTGCGCACCCGCCCCGGCGCGGTACAGGAATATCAGGCCCGGGTAACGGCTGCCAGTGGTGATAATATCTAGCTGTGGACAGATGCAACCCCGCAAGATTATAGTGGAGAACCATCCTTGCGGATGGTTTTTTTCCGTAGCCCTCCCCGTGACTCGCTAAGTTGCCCTGCCGCCCATGAAACAACGTCCCCGTCCTAAAGGTTCCGTCATTGCTGCGCTGGATATAGGCTCCAGTAAGATTGCCTGTTTTATAGCCCGTGTGGTTGATGATGAGGGGCGTTTTCAGGTTCTGGGTATCGGTCATCAGGCTGCAATCGGGGTCAAGGCCGGGACGGTGATTGATCTGGCTGCGGCAGAAGCCTCCATCCGTCAGACCGTTCATGCCGCTGAAAACATGGCCGCTGATGTGATCAAGGGGTATCCCTTGCGTGAAGTCATCGTCAATATGCCGGGCGTGCACGGTAAATCTCATAATTTTAATGTCGAAGTCCATACCTTGGGTCATGAAGTGGCGGATACCGATATCCGCCGGGCGCTATCCAAGGCACAGGATCAGGCAATTAGCAGCGGGCGGGAATTGATTCATACTATCCCGGTCGGCTATAGCCTTGATGGCAACCCGAATATTCGCGACCCACGCGGGATGGTAGGGCATAACCTTGGGGTTGACATTCATCTCGTCACTGGCGATACCCCGGCGCTGCGTAATTTTGCCACGTGCATTGAAGCCAGCCATCTCGATATTGCGGCGATGTGTCTGTCGCCCTACGCCGCTGGATTATCCTGCCTGGTCGATGATGAAATGGATCTGGGATGCACCGTGATTGATATGGGCGGGGGCGTTACATCATTTGCAGTCTTCCATGGCGGGGCGATGGTCTACGCCGATGCCTTGCCGCTGGGTGGTCAACATGTCACCAGCGATATTGCCCGTGGTCTTACGACGTCGCTTGCGGATGCCGAACGCCTGAAAACCCTCTACGGTAATGCCATGGCGACACTCGCTGATGAGAGTGAAGTTATTGATGTGCCAATTATTGGCGAGGATGACCGCACCCACCCCAATCATGTGCCGCGCTCGCTCTTGGTCGGCATCATCCAGCCGCGGCTTGAGGAGATACTCGAGTTGACCCGTGCCCGGCTCAATGAAAGCGGTGTCGGGCAGATGGCCGGTCGCCGTGTGGTGTTGACAGGCGGTGCCAGTCAAATTCCGGGTTTGCGTGATCTCGCACAGTTGGTGCTCGATAAACAAGTGCGCCTTGGTCGGCCTATTCGTATTAATGGTTTGGCCGAGGCGGTGAATGGTCCGGCCTTTGCCACCACGGCGGGTTTGCTGACCTATGTGTCCGAACGCAGCCACGAAATTCCGGCGGCCGTGACCGCACAGGCCGCGCCCGGCTCCTTGTGGGAGCAAGTCAAGGTCTGGTTCAAGGATAACTGGTAGCTATTTCTTTACCGATTTTGTGGTTCTTGATTCGGTTTGTGCTATTTGGCTCGGAAAATTGAGTCATTTCAGAGGTTTCGCGAATCTCTGGAGAGGGCGATTCAGTTCTGCACCAAACTGTCAACAAGCCCCCCAAGAGAGAAATCCATTTTCAACAGAACATTAGGGGGTGAAAACCGTGTTTATCCACAGGTTTCTGGTAGGGTGGCCTTCACGAATCAAAAGCCCTTTGCCACACTCCGTAAACCTGAGTCGAAAGAATCACTTAGGACAAAATATTCATTTACTGATTCCGGCAAGAGAGTGCCCAAACTATGCGTAAATCACTGATAAATAGGCCAGACAGCAAGTTTGACCTCTTCATAAAAAACCACGAACAGAGATAGAATCACAAGGAGATCAAGCCTATGGAGGAGTCCCCCCATGATTAACGTCAGAATTCAGCACAAAGAGGTGCATAAATTGTCTCCTAGAATCGCAGTTGTTGGTGTCGGTGGTGCCGGTGGCAATGCCGTCAATAATATGATCGGCGCCGGGCTTGAGGGTTGCGAATTTGTTGTTTGCAATACGGATGCACAAGCCATCGAAGGTAGCCTGTGTGAAACCCGCGTCCAGTTGGGCGTGACGGTGACAGGCGGTCTCGGGGCAGGGGCGCGCCCAGAGGTGGGTCGTTCGGCGGCCGAAGAATCTCTTGATGATGTTATGCGTCATCTCGAAGGGGCCAACATGGTTTTCATTACTGCCGGTATGGGTGGCGGTACGGGGACAGGAGCGGCGCCGATTATTGCTCGGGCTTGCCGTGATAAAGGTGTCTTGACCGTCGGGGTGGTAACAAAACCCTTCCACTTCGAGGGTTCTACCCGCATGCGTATGGCAGAGGCCGGCATTGAAGAGATGCAGCAATATGTCGATACGCTGATCGTGATCCCCAACCAGAATCTTTTCCGTGTTGCGAACGAAAAAACCACCTTTGCCGAAGCGTTCCGCATGGCAGACAGTGTTCTGCAGGCGGCTGTGCGTGGTGTGACCGATCTGATGGTTATGCCGGGTGAAGTTAATCTCGATTTTGCTGATATCCGCTCGGTAATGCAGGAAATGGGCAAGGCGATGATGGGCGCTGGTGAAGCCACCGGCGAAGGTCGTGCGATTGAGGCTGCTGAAAAGGCAATCAACAATCCGCTGCTGGATGACGTCTCGATGAAGGGTGCGCGCGCTGTGATTATTAATGTCACAGGTGGCAGCGATCTGACCCTGTTTGAAATCGATGAGGCTTGCAACCGCATCCGTGATGAAGTTGACCCGAATGCGAATATTATTTTCGGTTCAACCTACAATCCGGCTATGGAAGGCGTGATGCGTGTATCAATCGTGGCAACCGGAATTGATGCTGCTGAAGTCAGGAAAAGCAAAGGTAATTTTGGTCCTCATATCATCAATGCTCTGACCGCTCAGCAGCAACAAGGCCAGCCGCAAGGTGAACGCCGTGTTGAACGGGCTCAGCCCCAAGCTAGCAGCAGTGTGATTGATGAGCCCGCCGTGAGCGCCTATGCCCGCCAGCCTTATCACGCCCCAGCCATGCCGCAAGGTGTTGCGATGGCGCGGTCGGCAGCCACCGTGGCTAGCCGGACGATGGCAACGCCCTCCTATGCTCCGGTGCAGCAAACAGCGATGGCCACGGCCCGCCGTGTTGAAGAAACGGTTGAGCTTATCGGTGGAGATCTGTTTGAGCAGTCCCAGCAAGCTTACGAGGTGGCAGTAAAAAAGCCTGAAGCGGCTTCCGCGCCTGTGCCTGCATATGCAGGTCAGGAGGGAACGCACGAAGTCGCGTCTCAATCTGTACGTGGGACGGTGTATAACAACGCCTTTATCCCGCCGCAACCGGTGGAAGTCCTGCCGGAAAGCCGTAGCCGGGACAATATGGTCTCTGGCTATGGTCCGCAATTCCCCAACGTCAGTGCCACTCGTACGACCACGGTGACCGAGCACACCACGACGCAGGGGCTTGTCTTGCGCCCACCGGTTTCGGTGGCTGCCAGCCAGACCAAGAAACGCAACCCCTCGATTTTCGAACGCTTTACCAGCCAGCTGCGCCATCACGGTCATCACGGTGCTGATGAAACCGGTGATGATCTGGCCAGCGTTGAAACCGGTTTGCGGGCGTCTCAACGTCCGCTTCAGGGAAGCCTGAATATCGAAGCGCCAGCAGCGACCCGCCCTGCGGAAAATGTTGATGACGAACTGGATATCCCGGCTTTTCTCCGTCGCCAAGCCAACTAGCCGTTGACGGACGGCTGACAACTTTCAGGGAGCCTCGGTAACGGGGCTCCTTTTTTTATATTTATCAAGTGGTTGAGAGGGAATTGGTTATTTTGCATAATACTAAGATAATCTGGTAGAATGTACGTAACTTAAAGGCCGGAAGAGCCTATCAAACTTGAGAATATGAGGTGTGAAATGGCTGTAGGTCTGGCAGTCCGGGCGTTTGCGAAAGTCGCGGGTCGTTTGTGGAATAAGCCTATGACGTTGGGGACGATGGCGGCTGTTGCCGCTGTTCCTGTCGCAACGGCTATCGTTGATCACGAGACCGATGGCGCTCTGTCATACACGGCTTTCAAAACAACAGTTGGATATTTGAAAGACAAGATCAAAGAAGGCGCTCGTCCAGAGGATATCGAAAGCGCCTTGAGTGCCGCTGGCTATATTGCCGATGTCAGCAAAACCTTCAGGAAAGGCACGCAGAATCTGTATGTGGAACAAAGAATGTTGCAAAAGGACGGCGCTGATGCTGTTCTGGCAGGCAAGCGTGCGGCTGTGGAATTCCAACTTTTACCGGATAATATGGCGACACTGGGTGTAAAACAGGCTGTGAGAGTTGCCATCGCCGATGATCTGTTCAAGGGCGATAGGAACGCGGCTGATAAATATCTCGCTAATTCTTTGGTCGATGATATCGTCAAGAACGCTCAGGTTATTCCGCTTGAGGATCATCAGGTCAGTCGTGATGATGTGAGAGCGGCCTTGGCTGATGTTGTTAACAATCCTGACAAGCATCCCGTGGCCAGTAGATTCTTTGCCGGGCAGGATCGTTTGATGAACGGCTTGCAGCAAATCTGGCCTGAATTATCGGCCCGTGCGCCCGCAGCTTCCGTGAAGACGGAAGAGGAACACAAAAAAGATCCCAGCCTGAGTAGCGTTTTTGGGATGGCGGCAAATGGTGAAATGTCCTTGATGAAGATATTCACCTTCTTTATCGCCATGATGATGCAGGCGTTGGGTTTTGGTAAGAATGAGGCGCCGGAGAGCGAAGCTAGGAGGCCGTCAGCTGCGCCTGCGCCACGTCCCAATTTTTAGGATCAGATTCGATTTTATGAAAAAACAAAAACGCAAGGTTTGGTCTGCCTGATTTCAGGGGCAATCTGATTTGTAAAGTATTGTTTTGTAATGATTATTTTGTTTTGTGCTTTGTAACACAGCGCAATAAAGCGTGATTTGTTTAGTAAAATCGGACGCCCTATATTCATGATAGATAAGTTTAGAATCATCTAATAAAGGCTGTAGCGTATATGCAACACACAATCAGTGCCGCGATTACATTTCAGGGCGTCGGGTTGCATAGTGGCCAGATCGTGACGATGACGGTTAAGCCCGCCGAGGCTGATCATGGTATTTTCTTCATCCGCACCGATATCACCGACCACGACCCTGCGATTGCCGCGCTGTGGGCGAATGTGGTCGATACCCGTCTTTGCACCATGTTGGGTAACAAGGATGGCGTGACTGTAGGCACGATCGAACACCTGATGGCGGCCTTGCGGGGCTGCGGGGTTGATAACGCCCGGATCGAACTCGATGGTCCGGAAGTGCCGGTAATGGATGGCAGCTCGGCACCGTTTGTCGCGAAGATTGATGAAGTGGGAACCCGGGCTCAGACCGCACCGCGCCGCGCGATCAAGGTGCTGAAAGAGGTGATGGTTGAAGAAGAGGGTAAGCGCGTGCGCTTGTCCCCGGCCCAAAGCTGCAGTTTTAGCGGCCAGATTGAATTTCCCAATGCCGTGATTGGCAAGCAATTTTTTACCACCACTCTGGTTAACGGTAACTTCCGCCATGATCTGGCCGAGGCCCGGACTTTCGGTTTTCTCAAGGAAGTCGAAGCGATGCGGAATGCAGGGCTTGCGCGCGGCGGTTCGCTTGATAACGCGATCGTGATTGATGAAGGTCGTGTGGTGAATAAGGAAGGCTTACGCTTCCACAATGAATTTATTCGCCATAAACTGCTGGATGCGGTGGGCGACCTCTTCCTCGCCGGCGGACCGATCATTGGCGCTTATGAGGGCTTCCGTGCGGGTCATGCGCTCAATAATGCAATCCTGCATAAATTATTTGCGACCGAAGGGGCGTGGATGATGGTGGATTTATATATGGACGACCCTGAGGCCGCTATCAGCCATATTGCTGGGCGCAGTGGCTCCTCGACCATCGCACTGGCCTGAAATATCCCGCATACTATTGAATTTTCTTGACTTTTAAGAGCCTGAATGGCTTTTATGCGCCCCATGATACTGAGTCAAGACCAGAAACAACTCTCGATTTTTGATGAGATCCGTGCAGGCTTCGCCTTCGTTGCGGTGCGCGCTCGTCATGTTAAAATCCGTGAAGATCGTCTGGCAACCTACGCGCGTTCGCTGCCAGTACGCCATCCGGCGACTGTTTTTGATACCGAACATCATTTTATAGGTACACCTGAAGGCACGGCGGCTTATGTGTTGACGCTGGATGCCGTGAATTTTGGTTCCGGTTATGAACCGCATCTGGTGCGTGAAGGGTGGGCGCTGGTCGATCAGGGTATCTATTTCACGCTGGCGACACGCCTGAAAAAGCGCTTTGAGCAAGGTGGCATCAGCGCCGATTATTTAAGCCGTATTGAGCAAAATGAAATTACGCAGCTGTTTGAATTACCGCAAGGTCCCTGTGGTCAGGAACTGTCTGGGCTTTTCACCCAAGGAGTCCGGGATTTGGGAACCCTGATTGCAAAGGAATATGAAGGCTCTTTCTTGTGCTTTGTTGAGGCCGCACAGGGCCGGGCTGGCAATATCGTGCGTCAGCTGCAGGGTTTGCCACAATTTCAAGATGCTCATGAATATCAAGGCCGTATGATAGGTTTTTATAAACGCGCACAAATTACGGCGGCGGATCTGCATCTGGCGTTTACCAAGATTGGTAAAACGCTGTTCGATGATATGAAGAGCCTGACCATGTTCCCAGATAACGGCGTACCACAGGTTTTATTTATGGACGGCATTCTTGAGTATACTCCTGCGCTGATGGCCCGGATCGAAAAGGGTGAGGAGCTGTCCTCCGGCAGCGCTGAGGAAATCGAGATCCGCGCCTGCGCCGGCCATACTGTTGAGCTGCTTGCGGCTTTGATGAATATGAAGGCTGTTGATGTTGATCATATCCTCTGGCACCGCCACGCCGAAGACCCGGTTTATGTAAGTAAACCCAGTCATCGTACACGCTCTACTTTCTATTGAAATCCCGAAAATACCTAAGAAATCTGGTGATTCTTCGGGGGATTCCTGGTTCTGTTCCCCTTTTCAGAGCGGGTGGAACGGGTTATTCTGGCCCTATGAAAAAGACAAGACCTTATCTTCTGATTTCAGTATTAAGCTCACTGGCGCTGCTCACGGCCTGCGGGTCTTCTGGCGACAAACAAAAGCTGGAAAGCGACCGGCCGGTGGAATCGCTTTACCATCAGGCTGCCGATGCGTTGGATCGAGGCGAATATAATGAGGCGGCCCGGCTGTTCGAGGAAGTAGAGCGCCAGCACCCTTATTCGCAATGGGCTACGCAGGCTGAAATGATGGCGGCCTACGCCTACTATAAGAAAACCCGCTACGATGAGGCCCTGCTGGCGCTGGATCGTTTTCTTGAACTCCATCCCGGTAATCCCAACAGTGATTATGCCCTCTATCTCAAGGCGCTGTGTTTTTATGAACAGATCACCGATGTTGCCCGCGACCAGTTGATGACTGAGATGGCGCTGGAGTCACTTGATGCCCTGATCAGCCGCTACCCGGATAGCCGCTATGCCCGTGATGCCACATTCAAGCGTGATCTGACGCTTGACCATCTGGCGGGCAAAGAAATGGAGATTGGCCGTTATTATCTCAAATCCGGACAGACGAATGCGGCGATGAACCGTTTTCTGGCGGTGGTTAAAAATTACCAGACCACTACCCACGTGCCCGAGGCCCTGCATCGCTTGGTCGAAATTTTTATGACACTGGGTCTGCAGGGTGAGGCGTCCCGCGTTGCCGCAGTTCTGGGACACAACTATCCGGGTAGCCCGTGGTATGAGGACAGTTTCAAGCTGCTTACGCCCGAACTGCGTCAACGGGTGATGGAAGACCGTTCATGGGTCGATAAAACCGTCGACTCGCTGTTTAAACCGGAATAGTGACGGGGCGGTGTTGTCATGTTGCGCACACTGCATATTCGGAATGTTGTTCTCGTCGATCAGTTGACGGTTGAATTCTTATCTGGATTTTGTGCGCTCACGGGTGAAACCGGGGCTGGTAAATCGATCCTGCTTGACTCTCTGGGATTGGCGTTGGGCGGGCGCTCTGATAGTGGTCTCGTGCGCAAGGGTGCCGATCAGGCGCAGGTGACTGCTGAATTTGATTGCCCCACCACACACCCTTTGCATGACTGGCTCAAGGAGCAGGGTTTTGAGAGTGCGGCGATGATTGTCTTGCGCCGGATTGTCGGGGCTGATGGCCGTAGCCGTGCATTCATTAATGATCAGCCAGTTAGTATAGGTATTCTGAAACAGGCTGGTGATCTGCTGGTCGAAATTCATGGCCAGTTCGATACCCAAGGGTTGCTTGATCCGCGGACACACCGTTTATTGCTTGATGAATATGCGGGCGTGGATGTCCATAAAATTTCTAGGTTATGGGAGGAATGGCGCCAGAGCGTAGCAGCACTGAGCGCGGCCCGTGCCGCCCTCGAAAAGGCGCGTTCGGATGAAGAATATTTGCGCCATGCGGTCAAAGAGCTTGATGATTTGTCCCCGGTAGAGGGTGAGGAAGAGCAGTTGCTGATTAATCGCGAGGGCTTGAAGCATCGCGATCAGGTTTTGGAAGCCTTGCAGGAGGCCTGGGATGCCATCGGTGGCGATACCGGTGCGGAGATGGCGGTTGGCCGGGCTTCACGTCTGCTGGGGCGTGTTCTTGATAAGGCCGGTTATGATTTCTCTCCGGCCTTAGCGGCGCTTGATCACGCCGGGGATGAGTTGCAAGTGGCGGTGGCCGATGTGCAATCCGCCATCAGTCGCATGGAAAATGGTGAGTTGTCGCTTGAAGTGATCGAGGATCGTCTTTATGCCTTGCGCGGGATGGCGCGTAAGCATCATTGCAAACCTGATGATCTGGCGGGGTTGGCCGATAGGATGCGTGCTGAACTGGCCC
>JAMPXY010000038.1 GCA_023700945.1 Alphaproteobacteria bacterium
AGCCGGGTTCAGTCGGCCTACCCTTGCCACGCACCGAAGTCAAAATTGTTTCGCGCGATGAGCCGGGAAAAATCATGAGGATCGGTGAAGAAGGGGAGATCTGGGTGCGCGGCCCGCAAGTCATGCAGGGTTACTACAAAAATCCGACGGCCACAGCCAACACTTTGACTGAAGAGGGATGGCTCAAGACCGGCGATGTAGGTTATCTTGATCAGGATTTGTTCCTGTTTATCTGCGGTCGTTTGGGACGGGCCTATAAACGCAATGGTTTGTGGGTAGAGCCTGAGCAGGTTGAAGATAAAATCAATTCGCATCCGGCTATTCTTGAATCGGTGGTTGTGACTCTGACGAATGCGCAGGGCGAAAAATTCGGCAAGGCGCTGGTACGACTCAAACCCGATGCTAGGCTGGAGGGGGAGGATAACCGGGCCGCGCTACTTACATATATGCGGGATAAAGGTCTGGGTAGCCACGAAGTGCCTAAAATCGTTGAGTTCGTCAGTGAGCCTTTGCTGCGCACCGCCGTCAATAAAATAGACTGGAATAATATCCAGAAAGCTGAGCAGACGAAATTTACGTCCTCATCCGCCCAACCGACACCGTCACTATAAGGGAGTATTTGTCATGAATTGCAAACATCACCATCATCACGATCAGGCTGTGATTATTGATTACGTACGAACACCCTTTACAAGGGCGGCAACACCGGGGCCAGATGCGCGCTATGTAACGTTGGTTAATCAGGCGACTGCGCTGATTACAAAACTGACTGGTGGCCAATCTTTTGACAAAGCCGAAGAAGTGGCTGCCATTGTTTCTGCGGAAATGAAAGTGGATGTCAATGATGTCTTTATGAGTCTTGTTTCAGGTAAACCTTATACAACCCCGGGTGCAAAGCCACCGGGGAAACTGGCACATGTCGATCCTTTGGATCTGGTGGTGCCGTTGGTCAAGCGCTTGGTCGAAAGTCATCATGTCAATCCGCGCGATATCGAAAGTGTGGTTCTGGGGGTTGTCCATCAGGAAGGAGAACAGGGTTTGAATATGGCGCGTATGGCCGTTTTACATGGAGGATCTACCTTGCCGTTAAGTGTGCAAGGCGATACCGTTGATAAATTCTGTGCGTCCTCGATGCGGACGATTGATATCGCTGTGGGCGATATTGTCCGTGGTAATGCCAAACTCATTCTTGCAGGAGGGGCTCAATCCATGAGCCGTATCCGTATGGGTGGTAGCGATAATCTCTTGAATCCGCATGTGGCCAACAATAACGCGCGCAATTTTATGAATATGGGTCTGACCGCTGAAAATTTGGCAAAAGACTACGCGATAACACGCGATCAACAGGAAAAATTTGCTCTGGAATCGCATAAACGTGCGGCTACGGCACAGGCGCTGGGGTATCCCGCTGCTGAAATTGTGCCGATTGGCAATGTTGGCGAGGATGATTGCTTGCGTGCCGATATTTCTGTAGCAGCGATGGCCAAGCTGAAGCCTAATTTTCTCTCGGCCCATATGGGGGGCACCGTAACTCCGGCGACATCATCCCCTCTGACAGACGGCGCCTCGATGGTCATGCTGGCATCTGAAACTTATGCACGTGCTAATCAGTTGCCGGTGCTGGCGCGGATAGTTTCCTCCGCCGGTGCAGGCTGCGCTCCTGAAATTATGGGGATTGGTCCGGTTGAAGCGATGAAGAAGGCCCTTGAACGGGCAAAATTGAGTATGGCTGACATAGATGCGATTGAACTCAACGAAGCTTTTTCCGCCCAGTCGCTGGCTGTGGTGGAAGAGTGCAACCGTCAGGGCATGGTGATTGACCCGGCCAAGCTGAATATTGATGGCGGAGCGATTGCTTTGGGGCATCCGCTTGGAGCCAGCGGGGCAAGGCTGGTGGGCCATGTTTCGAAAATTCTGCAGAGAACCGGTGGACGGTATGGTCTGGCGACTATGTGCATCGGCGGCGGGCAGGGTATGGCGATGATTGTTGAAAACCCCAATTTTGCGCCCAAGCCCTGAAGAGGTGATGTGATGAGTAAGTCAATCAAAAAAGCTGTCGTGATCGGTGCTGGTACGATGGGGGCACGGATCGCCGCACATCTGGCCAATGCCGGGGTGCGGGTACATTTGCTGGATCGTCTGCCAGATAACCCGGCTGATGATCGTAACAAGCGTGCGAAGGACATCCTTGAGCGCATGGCCAAGGCTGATCCGCAGAAAGAGCCGCTGGATGCCGGTTTTATGATCCCGGCCAATGCACGTTTGGTGACGCCTGGTAATACCGAAGATCATTTCGCCAGTACCGTATCTGAGGCAGATTGGATTATTGAGGCGGTTTTTGAAAACCTTGATCTGAAACGCAGTATATTTGAATCAATTGATCGCGTTAAAAAGCCGGGTGCGATTGTGTCTTCCAATACGTCTACTATTCGTCTGGAAAAACTGGTCGAAGGACGTTCGCCAGAATTCAAAGAAAATTTTCTGATTACTCACTTTTTTAATCCGCCGCGGGCACAAAAACTTCTGGAATTGGTGCGTGGGCCTGAGACCAGTGCGCAGACTATGGATTCCATGCGTGATTTTGGCGATAGGCGTCTGGGCAAAACAGTCCTTGAGTGCAAGGACACCACAGGATTTATCGGCAACCGTATTGGTATATACTGGCTGGTGCGTTCCATGGTTGAAACCATGAAGACCGGGACCCCGATAGAAAATGTTGATGCTGTGATCGGTGCGCCCTTGGGGATGCCGCGCACCGGCGTTTATGGTTTGCTGGATATCGTCGGAATCGGATTGGTGCCGGGTCTGATGGGGAGTATCGAAGGCGCGTTGCCGGAGAATGATCCGTTACGCCGTCTTGATTATAAGCCGACCATGGCATTGATCGATAGTATGTTGAAAGAGGGGCGAACCGGGCGGTTTGCTGCAAACGGAGCAGGTGGTTTCTATCATATGCAAAGCGGTGAAGCTGGGGCCAAGATCCGTCAAGGTCTGGATCTTCAAAACGGGACGTACAAACCTGTTGAAAAAGAAAAGTTGCAGGCCACTCGGGCAGGCAAAGGGGGTGAAAATCCTCGTGCTGTTTTTGAAGCTACGGATGGCAGTGGTAAACTGGCCTGGGCTGTCATGCGTGATACCATTTTATATGCGGCTTCGCTGGTGCCTGATATTTCTGATGACATTGCCGATATTGATGTGGCGATGCGGGCCGGATATAGCTGGAAATACGGGCCTTTTGAAATGGTTGACAGGATGGGGGCTGAGTGGTTTGCCGACCGTCTAAAAGAAGAGGGAATAGAGCTGCCTCCGGTTCTTGCGTTGGCCCACAAGCGTCCTTTCTATTGTGATCAGGAAGGCCAGCGTGCCAGATTAACATTTGATTTTTCACAGAAAAGAGCTGCCTATCAGCCATTGCCTAAACCTGAGGGCATTTTAAAGCTTTCTGATGTCAAGCGTGGCAAGAAACCAGTATTGCATAATGAATCAGCCAGTGTCTGGGACATTGGTGATGGGGTTTTGTGTTTTGAATTCCATTCAAAGATGAATACCATGGACCCTTCTATCCTCTATCTGCTTAACAAAACGATCAAGACAATCGGGCAGAGTGAGGGGCGTTACAAGGCCATGGTGATATATAACGAGGGTGAGAATTTCTCGCTCGGAGCCAACCTTGGCTTGGTATCAAAGGGCTTCGAATTAGCTACTGGTGGAAAGCCCTTTGGTCAAATTCATGAGTTATTGCTGCCCATGACTGTGGGCGGTTTGAAAAAATTGCATATACCTAAAACCGCTGCAACGACCCTTCATAACGCTATTAAACCTGTTTTTAGTTTATTGGACAAAGTGTCGGGTGGTGTTGTTAGCCGCAAGCTTGAGAACGGGCTGTGTAATTTTGTTTCGGATCTGGTGTGGGAAGGACAGGCGGTTTACCGGGCCTTGCGCGAAGCACCGTTCCCAGTTGTGGGAGCGCCGCAGGGGGCTGCCCTCGGTGGCGGCTGCGAAATTCTTCTTCATTGCAGCAAGGTGCAGGCCAGTGCAGAAACTTATATGGCGTTGGTCGAAAGCGGTGTAGGTCTGATCCCCGGTTGGGGCGGTGTCAGCCGCATGCTGGAACGAGCCTATCAAGCGCAGGCCGAAGGCAAGCTCTCACCCGGCGTAGTGCCGCCGCTGGAGCAGACATTTATGAATTTACTGATCCCTTCACCATCTGTATCGGCACAGGACGCGGTGCGTAAAATGTGGATGCGACCAGAGGATCGGATCACCATGAATCCGGAACGTTTACTGTTCGACGCCAAACAAGCCGCACTGGAACTGGTACTGGATTATACTCCTCCCAAGCCTGCCCAATTTCATTTGCCCGGGGCCAGTGTTGAACAAAGCCTGTTGATGGGCGCTGATATGTTTTATGCTTCGGGTATGGCAACCTGGCACGATGTTAATGTCGCAGGAGCGATGGCTCATTCTTTAAGCGGCGGGGATACCCATGTCGGAGAAACTGTCACAGAGAGTGAATTGGAACATCTGGTTCGTGAAAATTTTATTTCCCTGATTAAAACCGATCAGACACGTGCCCGGATTGCCTTTACTCTTGCTCATGGAAAACCTTTGCGTGAAGGGGTTACGGATAAGACTCTCGAAGATATTCGTGCCCTGCGCCAGCCTGTCAATTTATCATTTCGTCCGATCACAGGTCAGCCTTTGACGGGGGAATATGAAGAACGTTTAGCCAAACAGGCACGGCTGTCATCGCGCTTAATGACGATGTTTTCCCCGGGTTAAGATAATCAGGTATGAAAGAGAGTATTTGCAAAGCCCCGTTATGGGGTTTTGCTTTTATAAGGGGTATGAAGAAATTTCTTTATTTATCAAATTTTTATTCTTTACCCTCTCTATCAGTATCGTTTTTTTATCCTGTTACTGCGAGAAAGGATCGTGTCCGATTGAAGGATATCCGCGCAGGAATTGATCACTTGTTCGCCAGTACTGAACGTGAGATCCAGGATATTGAAAAACATGTGCAGGAAAAACCAGGACAGAGTATTCTTTTGGCATTTGCTGTGGGCCTGTTTGCTAGTTATATGCTGGGAGGTCGTCGTTAAATGACGAAAGATGTTGGGATGTCCTCATACATGCCTCTTGTTGAGGAAATGGTAATAAGCGGCATGACACGTGGGCGTCAAACTCCCCATTTTGTATTATTTGATAATATCTTAACAGTTATGTCAGTAATTTTAATATGTGCGGGTCTATTTTTCTCTCTTTACGCAGAATTTTTATGGCTCGGCTTATATCTGTCAGCTGATATGGCGGCTTTAGCTTTGTCTGGAACTACTTTTTTTCTAGGAATGATATTTTTGACGGCAAGGCGAGTTATTAGTCCGGTAAAGACTAGGTCTGTGACTGAATCAAATTCAACGGAGATATCAAAAATGATCAGTCAAAGCATCAAATCATTCGTGTCAGAATTGGATGACCCAATTCATGAAAATCCAAGGACAGCTCTGATAGTGGCAGGCTTGGCTGGATTTACTGCTGGTGAAAAGGGGCTGCATCTTTAGGCGCCTCCCTCTTAAAATTTGGGACCTATTATACTGAACTAGCCAAAAAATCTCTGAGTTTCACAGGAAAATACGCCCCGGAAAAGTTCGTGCAATGTAGGCAAAAATTGGCGTTTTTTCTATTTAATATCAAATACTTATTAATAGATGGCGTTGTATGTAGTCAGCTGCTAAATATTCTCTGCACCATCAGGGAAAAATACAGCGAATTATCAGGGAATCCGGACCTACGCTAACCTCCTCGCCAAAGACTTTTGGCGGTATTAGAATAGCCTTAATTTTTAAGGATATATAGGCTGACAGGGCTGCAGCCGGGGGTGTTTTATGGCATCAAAATAATTGAGAAAATTAGCATTTTTTGCAGTTATCGGATTACTGCTAATTTCTGTCGCCGCCGCTCTTGCCTTGCCTTTTTATAATATCTGGATAAAAAGCAGAGTCTCGCTGTTCTGGGCCGGTAAGTCATCCCACTGTATCTTGTGATTTTGCCAGTCTGAAAGCGCCGGAAGGATATAGCCTAGACAAAGAACACGGATGAACTTTAAGGGGCCAGCGTTATCCAGGTGGATGACCGGTATTTGAGATATTTTATATGCGGCTATTGATTATTGAAGATGAAAAAGATGTTTGCGCCTTCATCGCCAAGGGGATGAAGGAGGCGGGGCATATCGTCGACGTGGCGGCCACCGGCAAGGACGGGCTTTTTCTGGCCACGACAGAATCATATGACGTGATGATCGTTGACCGGATGCTGCCAGAGTTGGACGGGCTGACCATCATCCGCACGCTGCGCGGGGCGGGGGTAAAGACGCCTGCCCTGATCCTGAGCGCACTGGGCGAGGTTGATGATCGCATCATGGGCCTGCGCGCTGGGGGAGATGATTATCTTGTGAAGCCCTTTTCCTTCGCGGAATTGCTAGTGCGGGTGGAGGTTTTGCAACGACGGATGGCGAGCCCGGCGCATGAGACGCAGACGCAACTGTCGGCGGGCGACCTGCGTCTTGACCTTTTGACGCGCAAAGTGGTGCGCGGCGGACAGGAGATCGAATTGCAGGCGCGGGAGTTCCGGCTGCTGGAATATATGATGCGTCACAAGGGGCAGGTGGTAACACGCACCATGTTGCTGGAGAATGTGTGGGATTACAATTTTGACCCGCAGACCAACGTGATCGATGTGCATATCAGCCGTTTGCGCGGCAAGGTGGACAAGGGATTTGACACGGCGTTGATACGCACCGTGCGTGGGGCGGGATATGTCATCGATGACCATGTCTAAGCTAAAAACAGGCGGGCGCCAGTACACACGAAGTTCAAGTTTTCAGATGGCGGTGTTGTTTACGCTGCTGTGTGGCGGAGCGCTGTTGGTGCTGGGGTACTTTGGGTATTACTTCACGCGCGGGCATTTTATTCACGGTACCGAAATGGTGATTGATGCGGAAATCCGTGCGGTCGGCATGATGACAGACCCGTTGGCGGAGCAAGCGCCGCCGGAGCGTATTTATGTGCCATTTGATGCAGCGGGCAAGCAGCCCGCGGATTTGCCAAAGCCGGTGGCCTTGCTGGCGGAGGGGATTGTGGTTTTTGACGATCCACAGGACAAACGCCGCTATGCCGCAAAAATTCATACATTTGCGGATGGGCGACGGATGCTGGTGGGGGTGGATATCACGAAAATGACACGCGATTACCGCATGATGGCGTGGCTGAGTGGTCTCAGCATTCTTTTCATGCTGGCGGTGATTGTGGTTAGTTACATGATCAGTGTGTTTGTGGCGCGGGGAACGGGGCGGATTGCCGACACTGCGCGGGAAATCATGGCGACAGGAGATTTGTCGCGCCGAATTGCGATGGGGTCACGCTGGGATGATCTGGGTAATATGGCACAGGCGCTAAATATGTTGCTTGAGCGAATTGAGGAGTTGATGGCTGGGGTGCGACAGGTATCGGACAATATAGCGCATGATCTGCGCACACCCTTAACGCGCATGCGCAACCGGATTGAGGGATTGCAGGCGGAGGAGCCGAATAATCAGGCCTATGCGGATTTGCTGGAGGAGTCGGACCGATTGCTGACGACGTTCGGTGCTTTGTTGCGGATTTCCAGAATTGAGGCAGGCAGTCAGGATGCGCGGGTAGCACCGGTGCGGTTGGATATGATTGTTTCAGATGTGGTGTCCCTGTATGAGGCGTTGGCCGAAGATAAAGATGTTCAGATCGATTGCCGCACAGTGGAGATAACGCGGCGCGGGGACCGTGACCTGCTGTTCCAGGCGTTTGCAAATATTATGGACAACGCGGTGAAGTTTACGCCCGCGGGCGGGTGCATCACGGTGGATGTTGCTGCCGTGAACGGGCGCGCGCGGGTGGTTATCGAGGATAACGGGCCGGGCATACCGGAGGCTGATTTGTCGCGAGTGTTCGAGCGTTTTTACCGTGGGGAGGCCAGCCGTACATCGCCTGGCAGTGGATTGGGCCTGAGCCTTGTGGCGGCGGCGGTGGTGAGCCATGGCGGCGACATAAAACTTGAGAATACGGGCGAGGGGCTGCGGATTATTACAACTTTGTAATATGGCGGCCATGGACTGGTAAGATGCCTTGGCCGATAATCAGAACATGAAAATCGGAATTGTAGGAGCAGGCATATCGGGGCTGGGCGCGGCATATTTGTTGGCGCCCGAACATGATGTGACGGTGTTTGAGCGCAATGATTACGCTGGGGGGCACAGCCGCACCATCGATGTGCCAGCGGGACGCGGGCGCGTACCCGTGGATACGGGTTTTATTGTGTTCAACAACTGGAATTACCCGAACCTTCTGGGCTTGTTTGGCAAGCTGGGTGTGCCGTACCAGAAAAGCGATATGTCGTTCGGTGTGTGTATCGAGGACGGGTGGCTGGAATATAGTTCGTATGGCCTGTTCGCGCAGCGGCGGAATATATGGCGGCCCGCATACTGGCGGATGCTGGCGGATATTGTACGCTTTAATAAACAGGCGCCCGCGTTTATCGAGAAGGATGCGGATATCACGCTGCGTGAGTGTCTTGACCGGCTGCGCATGGGACGGTGGTTCCGGAATTATTACATTCTGGCGATGGGGGCATCGATTTGGAGCTGCCCGATAGAAACCATCATGGAATTTCCCGCGCGCACGTTTTTGCAGTTTTTCAAAAATCACGGCCTGTTGAACATCCGCAAGCGTCCACAATGGTACACGGTGACGGGCGGCAGCCGCGAATATGTGGCGCGCCTGACGGCGGCGCTGGACGGGCGGGTGCGTGTGGGCTGCGCTGCGGTGCGTGTGACGGGCGGCGACGGCAAGGCTGTGGTTACGGACGCGCAGGGCGTAACGCGTGAATTTGACCGCGTGATTTTCGCGTGCCACGCGGATGAAGCGTTGGCGATGATAGAGGCACCGCGCACGGTGCATCGGGATGTTCTGGGGGCGTTCGGTTACCAGACCAACAGGATTGTCGTGCATAGCGATTCGTCATTCATGCCGCGTAATCGCAAATGCTGGGCGAGCTGGGTTTATTTGTCGGAAAAGCGGCGCGATGAGAAACCTGCGGTCGCGCTGAGCTACTGGATGAATAACCTTCAGGGACTGGATGCGCGTTATCCCATGATTGTGACATTGAACCCGGAACGGGAGCCGCAGGCGGAGCTGGTGTATGACCGGCATGAGTTTGCGCACCCTGTGTTTGACCGTGCCGCGGTAAAGGCACAGGTGCGTATGGGAGAAATACAAGGGATTGATTCCCTGTGGTTCTGCGGCGCGTATCAGCGTTACGGGTTTCATGAGGACGGGCTGCTGAGTGCGGTGAACGTGGCGCGGGCGATGGGGGCGGCGATTCCGTGGGAAGCCTAGGGGCCGGTTTAATCGAGGGTATGGTGATGCACGCGCGGCTGTTCCCGCGCAAAAATGCGTTTCGGTATGGCATATATTATGTGGCGCTGCCGTTATCGCGGCTGGCGGATTTGCCGCTGAGGACCAAAGGCTTTGTATCGTTCAGCGCACGTGACCATGGGGCGTGCGATGGAACGGATTTACAGGCGTGGGTGCGAAGTATATTGGCGCGTTACGGCTTGGCGGCGGCGGATGGCGAGATCGTGCTGGTCTGTATGCCGCGGGTGATGGGGTATGTGTTTAATCCTGTCAGTTTCTGGCTGTGCTATGACCATGCGGGCGATCTGCGCGCGGTGTTGTGTGAGGTGCATAATACGTTCGGTGAGCGCCACACCTATGTCTGCGCCCGGGATGACCGGGGCGTATTGATTGGGGATGATGTGGTGCGCGGAGAGAAAGTGTTCCATGTATCGCCTTTCCTGCAGCGGGAGGGGGAATATAGTTTCCGTTTCGAGATTGATTCTGCGCGATTTGCTGTCTGGATTGATTATTTTGACGGCGCAGGACAGCGGCAATTGCTGACCGCGCTGGCCGGACAGGTTGCCCCGTTGACGGCGGCGGGGTTGCGGGGGCTGTCGTGGCGTTACCCGCTGGTGACGATGCGGGCGGTGTTCCTGATACACTGGCAGGCGTTAAAGCTGGTGGCGAAGGGCATAAAATATGTGCCAAGGCCGTTGCAGCGGCAGGAAAAAACGACGGGCACGGGTAACCTTACAAAAAATTAATGTGCCGGTAATCGCGAGGTTATGCGGCGTCTTCTATTCTCTGAAGACAGGAGAAGGATTTTAAAGATGCTTGCACAGATTGTAACCGACCAGTTGCTGCGCCGTTTCGACCAAGTTGAACGTGGGCGTTTACGCCTTGTGACGCCGGACGGACGGGAGCGTGTGTTCGAGGGGCGTGATTCAGGCAGCGTGGCAGATTTACACCTGCATGACTGGGGCGTGATTCCAGCACTCGCGCGGCACGGGGATATCGGCCTTGCTGATGGGTACCGCAGCGGGAAATGGGATACGGCGGATTTGCAGTCGCTGATGAATTTCGGGCTGGAGAATCGCACATCGCTGCGCGGGCTGACGCTGGGGGCGAGCCTGTATCGCCGCTTGTCGTCGCTGTCTTATTTGCTGCGGATGAATACGCTGCGTGGCAGCCGCCGGAATATCCATGCGCATTATGATCTGGGGAATGATTTTTACAGCCTGTGGCTGGACCAGACGATGACCTATTCGTCGGCACTTTATGAGCACGCTGGCGAATCGTTGACGCAGGCGCAGTATAATAAATATGACCGCATCATCGATGCGATGGACGCGCCGTCGGGTAGCGTGCTGGAGATTGGCTGCGGGTGGGGCGGGTTTGCGGAGCGTGCCATCGACCGCGGCGATTACGATGTGAAGGGTATTACCCTGTCGACGGAGCAGCATGATTACGCGCGCAGCCGTTTGGGCAACAAGGCGCAGGTGGTGCTGGAGGATTACCGCACCCAGCATGGGCAGTATGACCGGATTGTATCCATCGAGATGTTCGAGGCGGTGGGCGAGCGGTTCTGGCCGACATATTTCGGGCAGGTTGAGCGATTGATGAAGCAGAATGGGCGCGCCGTCATCCAGACGATCACCATGAACGACCATGATTTCCCGCGCTACCGGCAGGGCGCTGATTTCATCCGCAGCTTCATTTTCCCTGGGGGGATGCTGCCGAGCCCCGCCGCGTTTCGGCAGGCGGCGGGTCAGTCGGGATTGGCGGTAGAAAACGAGTTTTTCTTTGGCCGTGATTACGCACGGACGCTGGAAACATGGCTGGCGACGTTTGACCGCAAGCGGCAGGATGTCATGGCGCTGGGTTATGATGACGGCTTCATCCGTTTGTGGCGGATGTACCTGACGGCGTGCGCGGCGGCGTTCAACACCGGGCACATCAACGTCATGCAGGCGGAGTTGCGCCATGCATAAAATTATTCGCATAGCGAGTGTCGTGTCGATGTTGGGTGCAACGCCGGTATGGGCGTCGGATTACATATCGGCTTATATACCTGACGCGAAGACGGTGGGGCAGGGGCGCATGACGTTCCTGATGTGGGATGTGTATGATGCAACGCTGTATGCGCAGGATGGGACATGGCGCGAAGGCAAGCCGCTGGCGCTGACGCTTAGTTACCTGCGCGATCTGAATGGCGAGGATATCGCGCGCCGTTCGATTGAAGAAATGCGTAGGCAGGGCTTTAACAATGAAATCAGGCTGGCAACGTGGTTTGGGCAGATGAAGAGAATTTTCCCGGACGTGACGACGGGCGTAAGCCTAAGTGGTGTGCTGACACCAGATGGAGTGACGGTATTTTTCCGTGACGGGGTAGAGATTGGCCGGATTAATGATCCGGATTTCGGCCTTGCATTTTTCAATATATGGTTGAGCCAGAGTACCAGTGTCCCTGAATTGCGGGCGCAGTTGCTGGGCCGGACGTGAACCACACGGGTGCAGATCGCCGCAGCCTGGGCGCTTATAGTCTGATGGCCCTCCCGCTCGCGTTTGGTGGAATGCCGCTTTACATCTATATGCCCGATTTTTATGTGCGCGAATGGGGCATAAGCCTGTCGGTGGTTGGCATTATTGTACTGGTTCTGCGCTGTTTAGATGCAGGACAGGATCTGGTTATCGGGCATTTGTGCGACCGTCATCCGGCGCATCGTGGATATGTGATGGCAGGCAGTGTGCTATTGCTGGCGCTGGGGATGGCGGCGGTGCTGTACGGGCCGCCGGTGGCTGGAATGGCGACGGCATGGTTCGCGATGGCGATTGCAACGGCGGCGTTGGGGCTGAGCGTGATGAACATCAATATGGCGCTAGTAGGTGGCTTCTGGCAGACGCAGGCAGAGGGACGACTGCGTGTAGCAGCGTGGCGGGAAAGTTTTACACTGGCGGGGATGATGCTGGCGGCGGCGCTGCCGTTTATATTGCAGCGTCATATAGATGCGGCGGACAGTTTTGCCGTGCTGTTCTGGGTGTTTGCGGTGTTGCTGGCGGCGGGGGCATTTTTCTTCAGGCGTTTTTGGATGCGACATGGCGCAGTGTTTGGGCGTGCAGATGAAAAGGTAGGCTGGCGTTTTTTTGATGGTAACCGGGCGTTTTTTGCGGCGTGTTTCCTAACGCATCTGGCAGCGTCGTTGCCGGCGGCGTTGTTCCTTTTTTTCGTGCGCGATTATATGGGCGCAGCGGAGGCGGCGGGATTGTTTATGCTGCTGTATCTGGGCAGCGGAATAGCGGGTATGCCGTTTTGGCAACGGTTGGCCGCGCGGCACGGGCAGGTGTGGGCGTGGATGATGTCCATGGCGCTCGCGGTGGCGGCTTTTGGTGCCACACTGGTGATTGCGCCAGGGAATATGGTGGCGTTTGCGCTGATATGCGTGTTGTCGGGCGCGGCGCTGGGGGCGGATTTATCGATACCGCCCGCGATGATGGCGGCGCGACTGGCGGCGCGCGGGCAGGCGGCGCAAGGCAGTCGGGCGTTCGCAGTGATGAACATGATTCCCAAAATCGCGCTGGGCGTGGCTAGTTGTGGCGCCCTGCTGGCATTAGGAGCGGCGGGTTATCAGGCTGGGGCGGCGGATAACACGCCACGGGTGTTGGCGTTGCTGGCAGCTTTGTATGCTGGAGTGCCGTGCGTGATGAAGCTGGGGGCGGCATGGATGCTGCACCTGTCGGAAAAAGGGTTTAAAGAAGGAGTGAATGATGAAGTTTCTGAAAGGAGTGATGGTGATGGGCGTTCTTGTGGTGCTTAGCGGATGCGCTGGACACGATGTGAAGGGTTATGGGGCGCAGCAACCGCCACTTGACCTGCGTGAATATTTCAACGGCCCTATTAAGGCTTGGGGATTGGTGCAGAACCGGTCCGGCAAGGTTGTGAACCGTTTCGATGTCGTGATGCACGGCACATGGGACGGGGATGTCGGGACGCTGAAAGAGAATTTTACCTATTATGACGGTAAGACGCAGGAGCGTATCTGGACCATCCACCGCGTCGCCAACGGGCGTTATGAAGGCACGGCGGGTGATATCATCGGCACGGCGCAGGGGCAAGTTGCAGGCAATACTATGCGCTGGGCGTATGTGATGGATTTACCGGTGGGTGACAAGACGTATAAAATCACCTTTGACGACTGGATGTTCAATATGAACGACGGTGTGCTTATCAACCGGTCATATTTGAAGAAGTTTGGCGTGACGATGGCTGAGTTGACCTTGTTTATGCAGAAACAATGATATGGGCGATTTCAAAGGAAAGACAGTCTGGATAGTCGGGGCCAGCAGCGGTATAGGCGCCGCACTGGCGGCGGAGCTTGACCGGCGCGGCGCGAAGCTTGTGCTGACGGCGCGGCGGGGCGATGAACTGGCGGCGGTCAATCGCAGCCTTGGTGACCGTCACTGCATTATCCCCGCGGATGTTGCCGACGAGAAGGCGCTTGCGGGGGTGGCGGACAATATTGGCTCCATGGATAGCGCGATATTTATGGCGGCGGTTTATACGCCGACTATGCTAGAGGATATGGACATTGGCACGGCGCGGCAGACGGTCGAGGTGAATATCATGGGGGCGCTGAACTTTATCAACGCCGTGTATGGCCCGATGCGCGCGCAGAAACACGGGCAGATCGTGTTGTGCGGCAGTGTTGCCGGATATTGCGGCCTGCCCACCGGGCAGCCCTATGGCGCGACGAAGGCGGCGGTCATTAACCTTGCGGAATCGTTACGGGTGGAGGCGGCGGTGCACGGGATTGATGTACGAGTTATAAATCCAGGTTTCGTTCGTACGCCGTTGACGGCCAAAAACAACTTTGAGATGCCGATGATCATGGAGCCGGAAGACGCAGCGCGGACGCTGGCCGACGGGCTGCTGGGCAAGCAGTTTGAAATCCGGTTCCCGGTGAAGTTCACGCGACTTGTGCGGTTTCTATCGCGGCTGCCCTATCCGCTGTTTTTCAAAATCAGCAGCGGCATGCTGGAGAAACGTGCGAACGCGCGGCGCGGGTAGGGTATGACGACCCTGCGCCTGATACTTGGTGACCAGCTGGACCATGAGATGGCGAGCCTGCGCGATGTCGATGCGGCACGGGATGTTGTGATGCTGTGTGAGGTTGCGGCGGAAACGGGGTATGTAAAGCACCACAAGAAGAAAATCGCTTTTCTGTTTTCTGCTATGCGGCATTTCGCGGCGGAACTAGCGGGGCGGGGCCTGAATGTCCGTTACACGCGCCTTGATGATGCCGGGAATGTGGGGTCGTTCACCGGAGAAGTGGCACGGGCGGTGAAGGAAACGGGCGCAACGCGCATCGTCACTGTGTTCCCCGGCGAATACCGCGTGCTGGGGGAGATGAAGGGCTGGGCGGCGGCGTTGGGTGTGCCGGTGGATATCCGCGAGGATGACAGGTTTTTGACGACGCCCGCGGCCTTTGCCGGGTGGGCGCACGGGCGTAAAAGTTTGCGCATGGAGTTTTTCTATCGCGAGATGCGGCGGCAATATAATGTGTTGATGAATGGGCACGAGCCGGAGGGCGGCGAGTGGAATTACGATGCGGAGAACCGCAAATTTCCGCCGGACGGTGGCCTGTTCATCCCGCGCCCGTCATGGACGGAACCGGATGAGGTTACGCGGGAAGTCATGGCGCTTGTCGCCGCGCGCTTTGATGATCATTTTGGGGATGTAGAGCCGTTTTATTTTGCGGTGACTCGGGCGCAGGCGCTGGAGGTACTGGAAAAATTCATCACTGAACGTCTGCCTTTATTCGGGGACTATCAAGACGCGATGGTGCAGGGGCAGCCGTGGATGTACCATTCGCATATCAGTTTTTACCTGAATTGCGGCCTTCTGCGTCCGCTGGAGGTTGTGCAGGCGGCGGAAGCGGCGTACAGAGCCGGAAAAGCGCCATTGAACGCGGCGGAGGGATTTATACGGCAGGTCATGGGATGGCGCGAATATGTGCGCGGGGTTTACTGGTTGAGGATGCCGGAATACGTGGAAGAGAATTTTTTACAGGCCAAGCGTAAATTGCCGTGGTTTTACTGGGATACGCAGACAGATATGAATTGCCTGCGCCAGTGCGTGATCGAAACGCGGCAGAACGCGTATGCACACCACATTCAGCGTTTGATGGTACTGGGCAACTTCGCGCTGTTGGCGGGCATTGATCCGGCACAGGTGAATGAATGGTACCTGATTGTGTATGCTGATGCGTATGAATGGGTAGAATTGCCGAACGTATCCGGAATGATCCTGTTTGCGGATGGAGGTTATCTCGCCAGTAAGCCCTATGCGGCAGGCGGGGCGTATATCGACAAGATGTCTGATTACTGCAAAAACTGCAGTTATAATGTCAAGGAAAAGACGGGTGCAACGGCTTGTCCGTTCAATTACCTTTATTGGGACTTTATGATCCGTAACCGGGAAAAGCTTGGGAATAATCCGCGGCTAGGGATGACATACCGTACGCTTGACGCCATGGAGGCTACAAAAATTGGAGATATACAAGAAAGCTCTAGAAATTTTCTTAAGGATTTATAGGTCATGAAAAAGAAGACAGATTTGCCAACGAAAATATGTCTGACCTGTGGCAGGCCCTTTGCGTGGCGGAAGAAGTGGGAGAAGGTCTGGTCCGAGGTTAAGTATTGCTCCGATCGCTGCAGGGGAAGAAAATCAGCAGGGGAGCGCCAATAAATTTCTCATTTCAACACCTTTGCAGCAGTTGACTGGTCTGGGGCAAAATCGCCCGAGAGACGCCACGCCATCGCTTTGGCTTGGTGCCAGAGGGGAATGTCAGCTCCTCAGGTTTTGGAAGGAGCGCTGAAACGGACTGATATTTGCAACTGGATCTTGAGCAGAGCGGAGCAGGAGGGGCGTTGCCTGATCGGGATCGACTGTAATTTTGCTTATGCTGAAGGCGTAGGCATACTGCAATTCGGAGAGAGCTATACTTATCTTGATCTATGGCAGGCCGTTGAAGAGTCTTCACGTCATCTGCCGGATTATTTTGCAGCAGCTTTCTGGGAACATGAATTTTATGGACGGTATTTCTGGAGCAGTGGTCCCAAGCCTTCCCATTTTAATGACTCCTGCCAAAGGCTCACGGAAGCTGTATGCCGTGAAAAAGGGTATGGCCATCCTGAAAGTCCTTTCAAATTAATCGGGCCTAAACAGGTAGGAAAGGGTGGTCTTGCCGGAATGAGGCTTATGTATGATTTAAAAAGAAAACTCCGGGATGATGTATGTATATGGCCTTTTGAGAATAATATGGACACTGCAAAATTGGTGCTGGCCGAGATTTATCCGAGACTCTTTTTAAATGGCGCCGGCTGCGGCTCTTCTAAAATTAGGGAAATCTCAGTCTTAAATAATGCGCTGTCATTCTATAAGACGGAAAGTACGAATGATATAATTATAATGAGTGATCATATGACGGATGCGATCATATCAAGTGCAGCGCTGCGTGCTTTGTCAGGTGAAACCGGAAGATTTCCGGATAACATTATCAATCCTGCCGCGATGAATAAGATGGCTACTGCTCGTGAAGGATGGATTTTAGGGGTATAAGGAGAGAAAAATGGCAAATTATCTTATTATTGCGGCCTCAAGCGGTATCGGCAGGTCTCTAGTTGAGGGATTGCAGGCTGGAGGACATTCTATCTTTCAGACCAGCCGCGAGGCCGGGAAAATTGAGCATGACGCCTTGCTTGATGCAACTGATTTCGACGCAGTCGATTATGTCTTCGCGGCGGCAAAGGAAAAGCTGGGTTCACTTGACGGGGTTGTTAATTGCGCAGGATCGCTACTACTCAAGCCTGCCCACCTTACGACCAGTGATCAGTTCCGTGCTGTCATGGATGCTTCGGTGACGACATCCTTCGCGGTAGTACGGGCGGATGGCAAACACATGACAACTGGCGGTTCCGTGGTCCTGATCTCATCGGCTGCCGCTCTCGAGGGGATTGCTAATCACGAAGCGATTGCCACGGCAAAAGCAGGGATTATAGGGTTGGCTCTATCCAGCGCGGCAACGTATGCAGGTCAGAATCTTCGCTTCAATGTTGTTGCGCCAGGGCTTGTCGAAACATCCATGACCAAGCCCATAATTGCCAGCGACGCCGCTCGAAAACTTTCCGAGGGTATGCATGCTCTTGGACGTCTGGGCAAGCCGGATGATATCGCCCGGGCAATTATCTTCCTGCTTGATCCTAAAAATTCATGGATTACCGGACAGACGCTGGCTGTCGACGGCGGATTGTCCTGCGTACGCCCCAGGCTGAGGGCCTGAGGGCATGCAGAGCAAAAGGACTTAGATTGACTGGTAATCGCAGCCGTTAAAAAAGTGGTAATTTTTATTACAATAAGAAACGACCTTCCCATATTAAGCGTCAACAGCGAACGGCTAGAGTTGATATATTTAATACGAACTATGGATTGAACCGGGCATTAGCAGCGGCGGTTATCGGCAGCTAAGTATTTCTTCATTATACTTCCTTGTAAACAACCTATATTTTACCTATTTTAGGCTGACAATTGATCCTTCTTTGTCTTCAAAAGAGATACAATTATACCCAGTGCCAGTATTCCGAGAGTGATACTGAGTGATAGTGCAGGGTCCATCTTTCCCACTATCTGGTTCCAGAATATTTTGCCGCCAATAAATATCAGAACTGCTGATAAGGCATACTTCAGATAGACAAATCGATGCATCATCGCAGCAAGGGCAAAATAAAGGGCACGCAGGCCAAGAATGGCAAAAATATTACTCGTATATACGATATATGGGTCTGTCGTGATCGCAAAAATGGCTGGAACTGAATCGACTGCAAAAATAATATCTGCACATTCTACCATGAGAAGTGTCAGAAAAAGCGGTGTTGCAAATAATACAAGCTTTCCTGTCTTTTGATCATTCTGCCTTACAAAGAATTTGTCTCCGTGCAATCCATCGGTAACCCGCAAGTGGTTTCTAAAAAACTTTATAAGCTTATTATTTTCCATGTCATGGGCATCGTCATCTGCAAATAGCATTTTGATACCTGTAATAATAAGGAATGCACCAAAGACATACAAAATCCAGCTAAATTCATGAACCAGAGTCGCGCCCAGAGCGATCATAATCCCTCTTAAAACAATAACACCCAGAATTCCCCAGAAAAGAACCCGGTGCTGGTAAGCGCGGGGAATTGCAAAGTAAGTAAAGATGAGAGAAATGACAAAAATATTATCTAGGGCTAGACTTTTTTCAATAAAAAAGCCGGTCATATAGTTCATTCCGGACTCTGCGCCCATTGACCACCAGATCCAGCACCCAAATAGTACGCCAATTGTAATATAGCCTGCACTCATAAACAGGCTTTCTTTAACCTCGATTTCGCGATTGCCCTTGTGGAAGACTCCCAGATCAAGAACAAGGAGGGTTAATACAACGCCAATGAAAAGGAACCATACCCAGGTTTCCTTACCCATAAAATCAGCACTAAAAAGAGTAAGGAGAAATTCTGGCATAATGGTTCCCTAAAGTAGAAGTTAATATGGTTACGATGAGTGATTTAGTTTCTGTTGCTGAGCAAACTCATCATGAACTGGAGAAGCATGATGAAATTCATGTAAAGACTGAGCGCCCCAAATATGGCCATCTTTCTATTTGCTTCAGAGCCAGCAGATTCTGAATATGTTTCCTTGATCTGCTGCGTATCCCAGGCCGTAAGGCCCGTATAAACAATGACCCCGATGGCTGAAATAACAAACTGCATCATTGATGACTGTAGAAACAGGTTTACGATCATGGCAATTAGAATCCCAATCGCCCCCATCATCATCAGGCTTCCAAAATTACTGAGGTTACGCTTGGTGACATACCCAAAAATAGATGTCGCCAAAAACATGGAGGCTGTAATGAAAAATACTCTTGCAATCTCAGCCCCGGCGTAGGCAACAAACAGGGTTGCCATGGAAACACCAAGGATTGCCGAGAATAAATAGAACAAGGATGCAAGCTGACTTGCGGTCTTGTTAATCATTGCATTGTGGCTGAATCCGAAGAATGCAA
>JAMPXY010000039.1 GCA_023700945.1 Alphaproteobacteria bacterium
TGCTGGGCGGTTTGCTGCCAGTCTATCAGTCCGTCTTCTTTTTTCAGCATCGGTGCATAAGTCGCCAAAGCATTATCCTGTGGCTCTAATGGCGGCAAGGCACCCTGATGGGCGATTTGGTCGAGCACCTCATGAATCATGACACCGCCGAGCGCGCCCAACTCCGCATAAAGACTTTGCGCCGTAGTGTGAGGATAAATGGTCACAGCACGACGCAAAATGACCGGACCAGTGTCCAAGCCTTCTTCCATCTGCATAATGCAATTACCACTTTCCTGATCACCCTTCCAGATCGCATGCTGGATCGGTGATGCCCCGCGCCAGCGCGGTAGCAAGGAGCCATGGATATTCAAACAGCCAAAACGTGGAGTCGACAACACTTCTTTCGGCAATAACAGGCCATAAGCCGCCACCACCGCCACATCCGGACGCATCAGACAAAATTGCTGACAGGCCTCCGGGTCCTTGCGCAAGGAACGTGGAGTAAAAACAGGAATATCATGATCGATTGCCAGCTGATGCACCGGCGAAAATTGCACTTGTTGACCGCGACCCTTGGGTCGTGGCGGTTGGGTATAGACAGCCATAACCTGATGGGCGCTACGGATCAGGGTTTGTAGTGCCGGAACAGAAAAGTCAGGCGTCCCCATAAAAACGATCTTGAGCGGAGCTACCACTTACAGGATCTCGCCAAGTTTGCGGAGCTTCTCTATCTTGCGAACGATCATATCACGTTTGAGTTTTGAGATATGATCAATAAACAAAACCCCATTGAGATGATCAAGTTCATGCTGGACACAATGCGCCATCGCGCCTTCGGCCAACAATTCGGCAGGCTGTCCGTGATAATCAAGATAAATCAAACGTACAGAGGCGGGCCGCTCAACCTCGGCATATTGTCCGGGTATGGACAGGCAGCCCTCTTCCATCACACTGAATTCTTCCGACCGCCAGATAATTTCAGGATTGACCACAAAAATCGGGCGGGGATCCCCGCCTTCGCGCGGAGCCATATCCATGACAAAGACCCGGTTCAGCAAATTAACCTGATTGGCCGCGAGACCAATACCGCTGGCGTCATACATGGTTTGCAGCATCCGGTCCATTTGCTGCCGCACGTCATCCGTCACCATGGCGACCGGCTGGGCGGTGGCTTTCAAGGTCGGATGGGGGATATTGATGATGTTATATTTGTCCATGATGCCTGCCCTCAGCCGTGAATTCTTTTCTCTTCCTGATAATCATCTGCGTCACCCGGTGCCAGGGTCAAGGGTGCGCCGGTAAAGGAGCGCGGCAACGCCTCGATATAAGTCGGGTCTTCCAGAATCTTGCCGCCGGTTTGTACATGAAGATCTTTAAGTTTACGGGCGGCAGGCAAAACCATGCGCTCAAGCGAACCCATCGCCTTGTTATACCCTTCCAAGGCCTGCCCGAGGCCCCGCCCGGCCTTTTCCAGATGGCCACTGAAGGTTGAGAGCCTTTGATAAAGATCAGCGCCAATCGCTGAAATATCCTGTGCGTTGCGCGCCAGTTCAACCTGACGCCAACTTAGGCCGACCACCCGTAGAAGCGCCATCATCAAGGTCGGTGAAGCAATCACAATCCGGTTCTCAGACGCATAATCAACCAAGGTCGGGTCGGCCCGCAACGCAGCACTGAACAAATGTTCGGACGGCAGGAACAGCACTACAAAATCCGGCGAATTGAGCTGTTCCCAGTAATTTTTAGCCCCCAGCGCCTTGACATGAACCCGCACCTGACCCGCCAGATCAGACATCAGCTTTTTATAGTCAGCTTCCGGCATATCTTCTTGCAAGCGATCGGCGAACTGATTAACCGGGGCCTTGGCATCCACCACAATGTTAAAGCCATCCTGCAGGCGGATGATCACATCCGGGCGCATCCGGCCATCAGGCGTTTCCAGCGAGACTTGGGTATTATAATGAACCCCCTTCATCAGGCCGGAGTTATCCAAAAGCCGTTCGAGAATATATTCACCCCACTGCCCCTGCGCGGTCGGGCTGCGCAGGGCCCCTGAGAGCTTGGCGGTTTCACGGTGCAAACTTTGCAAATCATCACGAATTGCCTTATCTGTCCCTTTCAGTTGCTCAACAGCAGCGCTCAGCGTGCGTAAATGCTCATCCACCGGTTTAACCAGATCAGAGATCGCCTTTTGGCGTTTTTCCAGATCATAGCTGCCGTCATTCTGGGCCTGTTTGAGCTTTTCCTGTGCCAACTGGAGAAACTGCTCGTTACTGCGTTGCAGGGCTTCTTGCGCAGTACGGGCAAAAAGACCGTCCAACTCATCCCGGCCCAGCTGCTGGGCCTCGAGACGGGCCTTGAGCCCGGCACGGTCCCGCTCCAGTCGCACAATCGCCCATCCTGCAACCAGCAGGGTCAAAATCACCCCGGCCGCCGTCCCCAGCGCCAGTGACGACATATCCAAACCTGACCAGAATGCTGTAAAATCGGTATCTGCCATTTCCAAAACCCTCCTTTGGTGTAAAATAGGATGGTCATGAACACAAGCTGCAAATCATCGGTTTTTCCTGTTTCCCGCCCGGGTGAGCGGGGAAACGCCATGATCTATGTCCTGATTGCAATTGTACTGTTTGGGGCCCTGACGATGATTGTTGCCCGCCAAAATGAAAATAGCGAGACAGGGAGCCTTGATTCCGAAAGGGCGGGTATTGCCGCCACCCAGATCATCCAGACCTCGATGCAGTTAAAGCAAGGGGTCGACCAGATGCTTTACGGCGGTACCAATCCCGATAATCTTGATTTTGTAACCCCCGACACAGAGCCCGCCTTCAGCGTTGGTCCTTCCCATGTCAATAAAGTTTTTCACCCCTCAGGCGGTGGACTGGTTTTGCAGGCCCTGCCAGTCGGAGCGGTGGATCAGATCTCTAATAGCCCCCCCGCCCGCTGGTATATTGGCCGCTTCAATAATGTTGAGTGGACCCCGACAACCGAGCAGGAGGTAATTATGGTCGCGCATCAGATCAGCGCCCCGGTCTGTCAGGCGATTAACCAAATCCTGCTTGGCAACCCTGCCCCCCTCATCACCACTGCCAATCCGCGTGATATTCTGATTGATGATCAGTTGCATGGCGGGGTCAATACAGACTTTACCGTTGCCGGATGTGCGGCCTGCGAAGGAATAGTGGCCGCGTGTATTCAAGGTCCCAGCGAGGTCCCCGGGGAAACTATTCGCAGTTTCTATAGCCTCATCCTGTCGCGCTAGCCTGGCGTCGCGCCGCATAAAGCGTTCCTAGTTCGACCAGCACAATCGCCAGCATGATCAGGGTACAGCCAAGCCAGCCCGCAGCCGTAAGTCGGTCACCCAAAAACAGTGCCCCGGCCAGAGCAGCAAACAGCGCCTCACTCGACATAATAATCGCAGCATCGGCGGGCGGCGTATCCTGTTGGGCCACAGCCTGCAGGGTATAGGCAATCCCGCCGGATATGGCCCCGGCATAAAACAAAGGCAGGGCATTATCGATGATCGCCTGCCACGTAATCCCCTCGAAATAAAGGGCCAAGGCCAAACCTATAAACGCACATACCGCATACTGTATCGCCGAAAACAGCAGCGGTCGCCGGATTTTTTGCATCAAAAACCCCAGCAAAGACACCTGAAAAGCAAAGCACACCGCACAGAGCAATACCAACCCATCACCCCCGCCCAAGCTTGTCAGTGACCCACCATTAAGGAACCATATGCCTGCCACCGCCAACAAGCAGGTCGGGGCAAGAATCCATGACGGGCGACGGCGAAACAAAAACCATGCAATAAAGGGAACAAAGATCACACCAATCCCGGTTAAAAAGCCGGCATTGGTCACGCTGGTGTGAAGAATGCCGATCTGCTGCAAAACAACGCCGCTGACAAAGAACAGACACAGCAGCGTACAACCCCGCTTCCATCCCCGCGGCAACGGCAGCGAACGACGTTGCTCACGCAACGCAAAAGGCAACACTACAATAAAGGATAAAAGGAAGCGCAGACCCACAAACCCCAAGGGGCCCAATCCGTCCATACCTGTCTTTTGTGCGACAAAAGCCGTGCCCCAGATAATCGCAGTAATCAGTAATAAACCATCAGCCTGCAATCGTGACATAATCAGGCTTTGGCTACAGACAAGGTCAAAGCGCGCAATTCTGCCAGCCCCACCCCTTCGTGCGCACTGGTCAAAACCGGCTCCGGAAAAGCCGCCGGATGTCTTTTGAGAGTTTGCGTGATCGTATCCCCAAGCGGCCCCACCTCCCCGGAGTTAGCCTTATCCGCCTTGGTCAGGATGATACGATATGATACAGCGCACTCATCCATCATTGTCATGATCTCTTCGTCGCTATCCTTGAAACCGTGACGGGAATCAATCAGCAATAAAACGCAACGCAAGGTCTGACGACCCCTTAAATAATCACGAATCAGATAGTTCCATTGATTTTTCTGCGCCTTTGAAACTTTGGCGTAACCATAACCAGGCATATCAACCAGAAAAAGATGGCCGCCCAGATCAAAAAAATTGAGTTGTTGGGTCCGGCCCGGTGTATCCGATGTCCGCGCCAACGTCTTGCGGCCAGTCAAGGCATTGATCAACGAAGACTTACCGACATTAGACCGCCCAGCGAACGCAATCTCTGGCAAAGTCGCGGGCGGCAGCCCCTCGAGCTGACTGACCGCCGCAATAAAATCGCAAGGCCCGGCAAAAGCCTTGCGACCTTGCTCAATCAATAGCGCATCATCCATCATTTCTTTTTCTTCTTGCGCGGTTTTGGCGGCGAAACCGGGCGCGCGGGCTCCTGTTCATCATGACCGAACAGTACTTCTTCGGCCTTCTTCTCAATCAATTCCAGCTCAGGGTGAACAACCGGGCCATTGTGAACTGACTTTTCCATCGCCTTTTCCTTCTTACGGTCAAAAAGATGGATAGGCACATTCATAGAACGCATGATGATATATTGCTGCACAATTGACAGCGCGTTGCTGAATGTCCAGTACACGACTAGGCCTGCAGGGAAACTGGCCATGATGTAGGTCAGAAAATAAGGCATCATATTCATCATGGTCGCCTGCATCTTGTCCTGCGGCGGCGGGTTCATATGTTTTTGCAAGATCATGAACAACATCATGAGGCAAGGCCAAGCCCCGATCATCAGTGGACCTGGTACATCATACGGTAACAACCCGAACAAATTGAACACACTGGTTGGATCCATCACCGACAGATCCTGAATCCAGCCAAAGAATGGGGCGTGACGCATCTCAATCGTCACCATCAAAATCTTATAAAGCGCAAAGAAGATAGGGATCTGGATTAAAATTGGCAGGCAGCCTGCCATCGGGTTCACTTTCTCACGCTCATAGAGCTTAACCAGTTCCTGCTGCAGCATTTCACGGTTGTCGCTATAGCGTTCCCGAATTTCAGCCATCATCGGCGAAATTTTCTTCAGCTTGGCAAAGGAGCGGAAAGAGGCATTTGCTAACGGAAACACTAAAAGCCGGATCATGATCGTCAGGCAGATAATCGCCACACCAAAATTGTGAAATAGGTGGCCAAAAAAATGCAGGGCCTCAAAGAACGGACGGGTCAGGAAGTAAAACAGACCAAAATCAACCGCAAGATCAAAATGGCTGACTTTCAGAGCCTTACTGTAAGCCTCAAGTTTTTTGACTTCTTTGGCCCCGGCATAAACCCAAAGGTTAGCACTGGCCTCCTGCCCGTTCGCAACAGTGCGGGAAGCCCCCATCACATCAACCTGATAATGCTCTTGCCCTTCCGCAGTCTTCGCCGGGGTATAGCTGAAACGATATTTCGCGGCTTCATTTTGATCAATGATCAAACTGGTCAACCAGTATTTCTGGGTAATTCCGATCCATCCGGTCTGGCCATGAATATCTTCCTGGATTTTTTTCTTGGCCATCTCCCTATAGGGATATTCGGTCAATTTTCCATTGATGTAGCCAATCGGGCCTTCGTGAACGGCGCGCCCCCCTTCATAGGTCTCGGGCAGACCGTAGGAACCGACCAGAGCATAAGGAAACAATGATACGGGTTTGCCAGACTCATTGGCGACTGACTGGGTGACATTCACCATATAATCTTCGCTCAGCTTAAAAACCCGTTTGAAACGCAAGCCCTGACCATTATCCCAGACCATCGTCACCGGAGTTTTGTGGGTCAGCTCGCTGCTGCCCTCAACCCGCCAGCGCGTATCTTTACCTGGAAGCAGCAAAGCTTGATCCGAAGACAGCCAACCATATTCAACATATTGTGATGCCTTGGTGCCACTAGGCTGCAGCAACACCATTTTGTCACTACCACCCTGCGTCTTAAAATAGCGACTCAGGCTGATATCATCGAACCGGTTGCCGACCAATGGCAGAGTGCCCTCAATAGCGCCATTATGCAGACGGATACGTTCAACATCGGCCAGAACATCTTCACGTGACCTAACGGCGCTATCAACACTGACCCCGGCAGCCAGATTGACTTGGCGCTCCTGCTCGGCCTTCATCGCCACTTCCTGCGCCGCCCGCATTTTCTCCAGCCGCGGCTTCATAATGAAATGGTCAAAGCCAAACCAGATCACCAGCGCGAGCATCAGAAAAATCATCAGATTACGGCGATCATCCGGATGCATCTGGTCTTTATTATTGATCATCGGCTTTGGCGTGGTCATTGACTACTCTCGTTGTTACGGTCGGGGTTAGAGCGGGAGATGCGGCGTTTATAGCCGAACTGGGCGCGCCATTCAAATTGATCCGGCACCGGGTCGATTCCCGAGCGTCGTGACCAAGGATGACAAGCCGCCAGACGGCCGACAGCCAACCACAATCCAGCCCATGGCCCATGGCGCTGCAAGGCCTGCATGGCATAGGCAGAGCAGGTTGGATAAAATCGACATTTAGGCCCACTTAAAGGGGAAATCAGCCAAGTATAGCCCTTGATTGACCCCTGCAGTAGCGCCAACGCAAAACGGCTCAAGATGCTGCGGGGTTGGTTTCGTTCAGACATTCCAGCCTCTTCAAGCACCAGCGCATATCCTTACATAATTTGTCATAATCCAAGTGTTCTGACTCTGGGCGCCCGATCAAAACAAAATCATGCCCGCTCTGCGCCGCAAACGGCAGTACATCATAAGCCGCCGCCCGCAGCCGACGACGGATACGATTACGAACCACCGCAGATTTGCTCAGTTTTTTAGTCACAGTCAGACCCAACTTCAGACAGCCCGCCGTGCCCGGTGCCACCATCATAATGACACCCGGTGCCACCCATTTACGCCCGGCGCCCTGCACGCGCAGAAACTCAGCCCGCTGGCGCAAGCCCTGAACACGTTCCATATCTGCCTTAGTCGCCTTTTTCATGGATCTGCCAACGTCTTTGCAAAAGCAAAGCGGGCGCCAGAGCGCCCGCCCGTGTCATGATTCAAAGCCAGCCTAGCTTAGGCACTCAGCCGCTTGCGGCCTTTGGCACGACGGGCGGCCAGCACCAGACGGCCACCGACAGTGGCCATGCGGGAACGGAAGCCATGGCGGCGCTTGCGAACAATGCGGCTGGGTTGGAAAGTACGTTTCATAATGCGGCTCCGTCACTCGGTCTTAATAATTGTTGTATCTTGAGAGGGCTTATATAATGGGTTAGACAAGGGCTGTCAATCTTTTCCACAGGGACTTGGCGAGAAGTCGTTACAGCCTTCATATTCCATAATATATCACCTAGTGCCTTCTTTTCACTCTTATTTTCTTTGACGGCACCGCCGCAACCTTTTACTCTTCGCAAAGCGGGTTTGCAGACAAGTCAGGCTTCTGGCATCATGACTCGCGTCGGGCGGATATCCGCACTCTAGCTTTGATCAGTTTCTATAAGGGATACGCATTTCCATGTATGACGATAATAACTGGAACCCGGTGACAGGCGAGGAACTCGCTGGCTTTCTGGAACAGATCAACCCGGTCGATGGCCGCCTCAAAGCCTCAACCGCTACAACTCAGGTCGCTTGGCGTGCCCTGCCCTTTTACGATCAGGTCGTACTGATCCGTGTGCGCGATGCCGCCTGGACGCCCCGTAATATCAATATTTATTACCTGACCATGCAAGGTAACCTTTACCGTCTGAACGGCACCTCGCCGCCCATTCATGAAGTCAACGCACAAGCCCCCGTCAAGATCACAGAAGATAACGTGATTGAATATCTGCGCTTCTTCTGTTTCTTTGTCCGCGGTGAAGAAGGTCCCTTCCTAATTGCCGAATCGATTGATGATCCGGATATCCCGAAAAATATGGATCCACAAACCCGCGCCGTGATGGAAGGCGTTCTGCGCCCCGCGACTTATGAAGGCCAGAATGAAAAAGGCGAATTTCTTTGCGACGGCGTGGTGTTCTACGCCAACGCCCTGTTCCTCGCCAACTTCTCGGTTCAACCCGGAGGCATGATCGAAATGCTGAATGATGAGCCCGTCGCAGGCGATTTGCCCGTACGGGTTGAAGCCCCGGTGGCCTGATCTACTGACGCCTCAAAATCCAAGACAAACCCGGCTGGACAGCCGGGTTTTCTTTATCTATCATTAACCATCATCCTTGCCGGATTCGCCCGGCCCCTGATTCGCTTTCACCCGTCTGGTTCCATGACAGCACGCTCATCATTATTGAAATTTCTTGGTTCCATGGCCGTTGTTGCCTGCCTGCTGGTGACACCCCAAACAGCCCAAGCCCAGTCCAGTCGCCTCTATTTATCAGGTTATATGGGCCTTAACACCTATAGCTCCCGTGAATTTACACACCCGACTACGGATGGAGCGGTTGAAATGAAAAACGGCACCGCCTTTGCCGGAGCCCTTGGTTTACGTCTAACCCCAAATATCCGCGTCGAAGGTGAAATTGCCTATAGCCGCGCCGATCTCAGTAATATGACTTTGGATACGGGGGCCTCAGGGGGTCTCGGCAAAAACGTCAAGACCTGGCTATATATGGCGAATGTCTATTACGACTTTGATGTCAGCTGGAAAAATATCACCCCGTACGTGACCGGGGGTTTGGGCATGGCCATTCATGATGGTGGAATTGCGGGTGCACCCGGCGGCTTAGGTGATGCTTCTGATACCTCCTACAACCTCGCTTACACTCTGGGCGGCGGCCTGAAATATCAAGTCAAACCGGGCCTCGCCCTTTCGGGTGGCTATCGCTATGTCGGCACCACCGATTTCGATATCGGCGATTACAGCATCGATTACGGCGCTCACGAGTTCCGCATGGGCCTGCATTACGATCTGCCGGTCGATTTCCTCAAATAAGGATAGCGCAACAGACGATAGGCTTTCTCGTTTGACTCTGGCCTTCATAGGCGGGTACGCCTATATTGTTGCCATGATGTTGCTCCCTCAAGGAGAAGCCAATGCCACCCCGGAACCACGCACAGCAGACCCACAGCCGCAAAAGCGCCACAACCTCCCGACGTAGCGCGGACAACTCCTTTGATATTATTGTGGTTGGCGGCGGGCTCGCCGGACTTACCACCACTTGCCTGCTGGCTGATGCCGGACTACATGTGGCCTGCATTGACCGCGAACCACCCCCCGCCACCTTGCAGGAAGTTTTTGATGGCCGCACCACGGCTATTTCATGGGGATCCCGCAAGGTCCTTGAAGCCGCCGGCATCTGGCACCTGATTAATCATGTATCCTGCCCAATCAGGCAAATCGATATTCTGGACGGCGACAGTCCGCTTCTGCTGAGCTTCAACAGCGAGGAAGTTGGGGGCCGTACCTTCGGCTGGATCGCCGAAAATTTGGCCATCCGCAAAGCCCTATATCAGCGCGTGTCCCAACTAAAGAAAGCCCACCACCTGGCCCCAGCGCTTGTGAAAGATTATGCCGTTCACGATGATCATGTCGAGGTCCAGTTGGGCGATGACCGTCGCTGTCAGGCACAACTGGTCATCGGTGCCGATGGCCGCCAATCATTTACCCGCGACTGGATGGGGATCGGGACCCGGTCTTGGTCCTATCACCAGCGGGCGCTGGTTTGCAATGTCGAGCATGAAAATCCTCATGACAATATTGCCGTTGAACACTTTCATCCCACCGGCCCGTTTGCCACCCTGCCGCTGTTTGACTCAGACACTGGCAAACATCGCTCCTCGGTGGTCTGGACCGAGCATGGAGATGACAAAGATTCAGCCCTGCACTGGGATCAGGTTAGCTTCGATGCTGGCCTCACGGCGCGTTTCCCCGCCCGTTATGGCCGGGTACGACAGATCGGCAAGCGCTATAGCTATCCGCTGGGGTTAATCCATGCTCACGACTACATCGGCCCGCGTATGGCGCTGGTGGCTGATGCTGCGCATGGTATTCACCCCATCGCGGGACAAGGCCTCAACCTTGGGTTTCGTGATATCGCCGAACTATGCACCCTGATTACTCAGGCCTATCAGCAAGGGAATGACCCCGGTGCACCCGAGTTACTAGCCCACTACCAGCGCCAGAGACGGCTCGATAATATTGGCATGGCGGGAGCAACCGATGGTCTGACCCGCCTGTTCTCGAATGATTTGACCCCGGTGCGTATGGCCCGGCGCTTGGGTCTGCGCGCAGTGGCCAAATTTCCTCCGGCTAAACAATTCTTTATGAAGCAAGCCATGGGTGCTGCCGGATTATTACCCGCCTTAATCAGGGATCAAGCCGCATGAGAATTATGTTCTATGCTCTCTTTTGTCTGCTGGGTTTTTCTTTTGCTACCCACGCGCAAAACGCAACCCAGACAACGATTGACTGGGATAAGCCCTCAGTGCCCGTAGCGGGTCTGCCGCCAGAATTCCAGAAACAATGGACTCTGATGAGTTGCGAAAAAGGTGAGGTTCTTTATCGCTTGTCTGCGCATTTTGCTCTGGTCACAACAGGGAAAGGCAGTCAGATCTTGCGACTGCAGAACATACAACACGAGGCTTCGGGTTATTATATTCTTCCCCCTTTGGGTGAGACTTACCGTTACTTTATCGGGCAAAATGGCGATTTGATCCAGCTTTTTGGCAATCTCCACAAAAGTGTATCACCCGAAGCTATAGAAAAGAAAACCGCCTTTATACCTCATATTTATTACAAGGATTGTCAGGGCAATCCCCCGCCATACCTAAAAGAAGACCCCATCTTGGTTACACTGATGCCCTTGCTTGATATCATTCATCAAGAATGCCCAGACACCCAATCCATCCATTCCCTACGCTGTCAAACGGCAGTGATGCGAATCTTCGACCGCGACCGCGACCTTGCTCTCAGTCAAGAGGAGGCTCAGGCGGCATGGGATATGATATCTCCCTACAGCAATATCCGTAACAATTGCAGCCGAATCGAGACAACCCCGCTAGAAGAATTACTCGACTTTAATCGTTACTATAAGTGGATGCAGGAGCATCTGGATATCAATCACGATAACCTGATTGCCTTAACTGAACTAACCGCGCAATGGGAGAACATGCGCGCCAACCCATTGATGAATACCTTCATTAATGTGCTGGAAACCGCGCAGAAACCTTTGGAACTCTTGCCCGCTACAGACGTGGCCCCTAGCACCAACGTCTGCGCCGGTAAAACGCCGTAAACCCTTAGCCTCAGACAAACGCCGTGTTTGGCGATTGCGTTCCGGGCAGACGTCTTTGATCCACCATGCCCACAACAGGCTCGGCTGCACCCGGTCTTGCATCCGGCGCGGGTTCGGCCGCCTTTTGCGCCAGCGTAGTTGCCGGTTGATCAGGACGGCTAGCGTCGACGTACGGCTTATCTTGAATATTCGACCCCATGGTCTGGTCAATCGTTTTAGCTGTGTTGTTTATCACTTGTCCCTGACCATTGCCCATACCACCCATCAGGCCGGAAGAGCCCATCATTTTGCCAATCCCGTTCATAATCGGCCCCAAAGCCTGTTTCAGGCCTTCGAGCAACTTGGGCAGCAAATTGCCCAGCATCTGCATAATGCCGCCACCCTCTGCGCCACCAAACAGGCCTGAGAGGCCTTTGCCGCCGCCGCCAAACATACCGCCCAGCATCAACTGCATCTTGGCACCACCATCACCAGCGAGCGCCTGCTTGCCCAAAGCCGGATTTTCGGCAATCTGCGAGAACACATTATCCCGCATTTGAGGAGGGATTTGCTCAATCGCCTGATTAGCCTTCATAAAAAATTTAGGATCTGACTCGATCTCTCTGAGCGATTTAAGCCTCTCGGCAGACGAGGTGTGCTTTTCACCCATCATAGCATCCAGAGCCTCACTCATGCTCTGGCTTTTTTGCGCCCGCCCTGCAAATTCCTTAAAGCCCTCCATGCCTTTTATGCGGTCGGCGGCCTCGTTAATAGATTGTCGATCTGCCATTTCTGTTGCGGATAAGGGTGTCGCCGGAGCCACAGGGGCAGCGGCCACGGCGGCTGGTGCAGGACGTGATGGCTTGTCTGCTTCTACCTTAGCCACTGCAGGGGCCGCCCCTACCTGCGCTGGTGACGCAGCAGGAGTGGCCGGCTGTGCCGGGGCAGCGGCTTGAGCTGTGGCTGCCGGCGCTGCCGGCGTTGAAACTCCCATAATTTGGGCAAGCTTCATGGGGTCCTTATTGATTGCATCCAGAATCTTTGGATCTTTATCAATCAAAGCCCGGGCCTTATCGAGCGTACCAGAGGTATCGCGATTGAGTTTCTCGATAATCTGATTTTGCACAGCGGGCGGTAATCGTTGCTCCAATGTATCTTGCAGGCTTAAGATAGCAGCACGCTGCTCGGGATGCTTAATTGCCATTTGTGCAGCAAACGAACCCAGTTCAATTTTTGTAAGTACGCCCAGTTTTTGCTCTACCGTCATATCAGCCCTCTTTTTCTAATATCTTAATGCAACGCATCACGTACCAGCAGCGGTACGCGACTCATGTCCTTGATGTGATCTTCTGCTTGGTGAATCGCATAAATATGCATGGCCTTACGCAAGTATTTTTTCATAGCAGGCGGCACCTTCATGCCAAAATCCTGAATTTTACCGCTAAGCGCAACCAGAGTCAGGCTTTCCAGATCCAGATCATATTCGATCCATTTGAGCACCTCGGGCAGAGGCTGGTCATGGGCCATCCATACATCGGATTCCGGGCTAATCACCAGATCCACCTTCATCATCGACATCAGCGACGGATAGACCGGTGATTCATCATCAATCTTGACCTGCCCAAATTCATCGAAGACATCAATACCCGCCGTCTTTGGCATACAACCCTCTTGCTAATTATTCCACTTAATTGTACCAGAAAGTTAACTGGATATGCAAATTCAACCCCGGCTGCAAGTGGCAATTTTTATATGAAATATCAAAGGTTTACAAGAATCACTGCTCATAAACAGTGCGTAAACCCATCAGATCCGCCTCATCTAGGGGCGCGGGGATCACCAAATTAGGCTTACCCTTCAGGACGCCGGGAATACTGAGATTAAATCGCTTCAGCTCCTCTTTGGAGACTGGTCGACGGTTTATCTTCACTTCTTTAAGCTCGCGCTGTCCGTTAGCGGGATTCACTGTGAAAGCACAATCAATATAATTCGATCTCTGTTCACCATATTCGCCGATAAATGAATAAAAGATCTTCCAGGCACCACCATAGTTTTCATAGGAAAGAATTTTCATGGTATGAGGATAAGCAATACGTAACTCGGCAAATGTCCGGCAAACACCATAATCAGCGTCACCTCTAAAAGGCTGCATCCCATACCAAATAAACACCGCTAGCACCGCGACAACACCGCCAGCTATCCTTTTCTTCAAACGACCGCGTTTTAACTTTTTTTCCTGCGCTGCCGCTCTTGTTGCCTTCTTATCACCGACAACAGGACTATCCGCTACTGCCGCCTTACTCATGACGCTTCCCTTAAGACGAGCCCTTCACGTTCGGCCTTTAGTTGCTCTGATTTTTTGACAAGTTCTTCAACAATCTCATCGATTACTGCACTGGTCATCGCCCCTTTAGCATCAGAACCTTTCTCACTTTTCATCATAACCCGGCGCTTGATCTCGGTACGGGCACTCCCGCCTGGGAAAACCTGCGCCAATATCTGACGAGCTCCACCAGCACCAATACGGCCATAAAGGCGGTTACGCAGGGCCACATCTTCCTGAGACGTTGAAAGCGCCCACAATTCAATCGGCCCCAGAGTATTAATCAGATATTGCTCATAACGCCCTTCGGTAGTACCCAACACAAACAAAGCCGGAGCCCCGCCCGCCTTTGGTCCGGTTAGTTTATAACGAATCACATCACGCGCCGTATCGGAAAGACCAAAACGCTCGCGCACGTTTTCAACCGCCGCATCTGAGATAGCCGTCCCCAGGACCCAAACGCCAGTGGCAAGATCGATCATGTCTTGGCTGAAGTCATCGAGCAGCTGCGATGCCAGAATAATTTGCACACCACGCTTACGGCCCTCACGTACGTCACGGATTACCTGTCCCCGCACCGATGATGAAGAACTGGTTCTGTGAAATTCGTCATAACCCAGCCGTTTGGGAGATTCGGCAATGTCCTGCAGTCTTTTTTCATGATAAATCCGGTATTTTTCAGGGACGAATTGCAGTGACTCCATTCCCATCCACCAACTGCGTACCAGCACATGACGCGCCAGCATGTACATAATTGAGGTCTGACGATCAGCTACCTCATCACCCTGCGGACAAACATCCATCAGGTCTAGAGCGCAAACCCGCGTCACCCCAATATCAAACTGCGTTACTGAGGAGAGAATGGGCAATTCGCGAATTGCGGATGTAATCATACGCTCAAAGGCGTTAATTACGCTCTCGGCGCTCCCGCCCACCGAGGTTTGTTCAAGCAAGCTTCTGATCTGCGGTCTCCTTGCTGCCGTAATCGTGTCTCCCAGAGTCGGTACCGCATGGCGTTGCGCCAAGCCTGCAACATGGAACTCACTCAGATCAAACATCTTATCAACGACATCCCACCAATAAGGATCGGTCGGTAGATGCACATTGAACTTCTGCAATGCTTCGTCAACTTCGGGGTCTAGCCGTGGTAGATAAGGGCGAGGTTCAGCATTGGCCGCTGTATCATCACGCCAACGGAACATTTCATCTACAACCAAGCCCGCCAACTGCTGAATACCATCATAAGGTTTCTCATAGCCAGGTGGCGTACACAACAAGGTCAGCAATTCCACGAGATAGCTGCGTTCATCCATCAGTGGCGCACGCATACCTAGCTGCGTATCAAAGGGGTTAATCGCAAATTTATGGGCCATTTGCAGACGATAATAAGCGACCTCATGCTGCCGATTCATTGGCAAGGCTTCCTTAATCAAGGACACCAATCCGGACGAGGATGGGCCAATATCAACAATCGCCACAAACGGCAACTTAGAAAGACCCGGCGATAACACCGTGCCCAGATTCAAAGTATTGAGCAGAACAGACTTACCAGCACCCGGCTGAGCAAAGACCAGATCAAACCAAGTGGTTGTCACATTCGTACCAGTTTGATAAGGCCAGACCTTGCCATCAGGTGTGCGCAAAAGAATGGCGCCATGCTGGAAAGGACTCGAAGGCCGTTGCCATGGCAGGAGCTTCATCACTTCATACATGGGCGCGACTGCGGCGGGGGCTGTACCAGCGCAATGAATACCCATAGCCGACGACATGACACAATCAAGCGGATCGCCCGAAAACTCACTCACCTGGCAATAACCCCAGCTTTCAACCGACTGGGCCAAAATTGATAAACGAGTTTGAATGGTATCGTAATCCTCTGCCCATGTGGCAAACGATATCCGTAACCGCACCACAGGCTCGCGGCGCGCCAGAACAGCCAACCCCTCGAGAGAGAATTTGATCTGCTTGTTTAGGGCATTCGTTACAGATAAAATCGACGCGGCAAAAGACCGCATCGCCATTGATTGCGCGCCACCACCTTCAATCAGGAAGGAGAGCCGATACGGGATATTGGCATCAAACAGGCGCTCAAGCAGCTGGGTAAACGGGGCAGCATCCATAGGACCCAAGGTCATATCGACGCCAGCCCAGTATATAGAGCCAATCTGACAGATGTGCTGATCAATAACACGTGCATCCGCAGCCACAATCTGTTGACGTACTGGCGGCCATAAAATATCCGACATATCTCTGGTAGATGTCGGCGCCCGCGGCGGTATGGGATCACCAGGAAGACAGGCTCGCCATTGTTCATTGGCATGATCAGGAAACATATTATTCCGAACGGCGCGCAGAGCATCATGCACTTCCATCATCCGCGCCTTAATCCCCAACTCATCAATCGCGGTCATCGCTGAGGACACAAAGCTTTTGTGACGGATGCGAAGCATATCTAGTGCTGCAGTCGGATTCTGCGCATATCCTGCTGGCAACCATTTCTTTTCTTTAGCTTCTTTAGCGGCGCGCTCTACCTCACTTTTCGTTAAAGCGCTGGGACGGGTCCATAGCACAAAATAACTTTCCTCATAGGAAACATATTTAGCCATGTTCTTGACGCGCTCTTCAAAAACGTCATCGACATCAAGGCCCATATTTCTGGCTGATATGCGGCTAGGACGCACAAAATATTCAAGTTGCCGAAGTGTACGATCAGGGTCCCTAACAAAAAAAACCTGCACCGCATGGCCCATGCGGTCAAATTTGGCGCCAATCTTTATGGTGGCACCCTCAATAATCCTCTTATATTCCTGTTCACCAATAATAGTTTTGCATCCTTCGATTTTTACGAAGCTCAGCAAAGATCCATCCATGGCCACCATGGTGAATTCATCATCTGCGGTTTCAAGGCGAATAAAGCTTTCAAGCGGCTGTTTCAAGCCAATCTGGAAGGGAACAAGAAATTTGAGGAACCAACCCATCAATATAAACCTAGATGAAAAGAGTACGAAAACGGCCTTCAGTATAACGGTTTTGGCTAGCGGACAGAATAGGCAAAATGGCCTAGAGGGATCTAATCTCCCATAAGAATTATAGGCATATGAAAATGCCTAGGCAGCAGCCGAAGAGGGATCAATCGAACGATAGATATCCAGCCACTGGCGGGGAAGCATTCCACCAAAGGGCCCGTCTTTTGAACGCCAATAAGCCAGAATTTGGGGAAACTGATTAAACTCGAGATCAGCTTCCTTGATAATCCGGCGATCAAGCGGAAACAGACGCAATCCTTCAAGTTTCTGAGCAGTAACCTCATAAGTTTTACTGCTAATATAATCCTTCATAACCGAGGCTACGATAAAGGGGTCGTCCGTACCAAGCCGTTTGCGTGCTTCCTCACGTCGCTGCATAAACACATCCAATGTCCTGCGGGCCGCATCGGCAATGGGCCCCTGGGAAATTCGAGCAACGTAAACAGCCCTTGTAATATTATGCAAGTGTGCCTGAGAGATTTCAGGCAGCCAGATAATGACACCTGAACGCATCAACGAGACTTGATCCAAATTAAAACATTGATGGCAAAATATGCAGGCCGTCGTAAGGTTTTCGGGCCGCATATCACCCACATTGCCATTTATATGCAATATTTCTTGATATTTGAGAGACTGAAAACCGCAACAGGCGCAACGATGCGAATCACGCTCCAGCAGCTTCTGGCGCGCTTCGGGGCTTAATTTGGCAGCAGCACGGCCGCCGGAAAGGCTCTGGGCATTGGCAGAATCCCGCGCAATGCCCAGAGTAATGGGTAAAGCTTTCATCAAGCTATAATATTACAGCCAATCGATACTTTCAAGCGAAGCAACCGACGCACCGTTACCATCCGAACCGGCGGTAAGGAACATGGCTTCGAAGATGATCGGCAGGGCCAACAGGGCACCACCAGCCAGCAAACGAACAGCACCATCTTTTAGCGGTGTTTGCCCCGGGTTCTCTACGTGATCCTTGATTTTCATAATACCAAGGGTACCCAGCAAGATACCAAACATGTATGAAAGGGCTGACAGCAGTGACGGCAAGCTGGCAATCGATTCAACGATGTTTTGGGCAATCGAGTTAAAGTTGTTAGCGTGGGCAGGCGTTGTTGTCATTACATAGCCAGCTACGAAAGCAGCCGACATCTGTAGTGATTTATTTCTGATCAGTTTGGTCATAGTTTCCTCCTCATACCAAATTTGAACAATCTTCAAATGCTGAAGTTTACACCATAGCCGGTCAATCCCAAAGTGTCTTGAACGACATTCATTAGTGGCCCCAGGTTAACCGCTAAGGCTCCACCGAACAGGTGTGTAATACCTGCCATCAGTGAGGCATTATGGCCACCTTCAGCCACATCCCTGATGATGAACCAGCCTCTTATGAAGCTAACCCACCCAAGAATCATCATAAATATCAAAATACTGCTTATAACTGCGTGGACATGATCTTCCTCAGCCGCTGTCATGCCACCTGTATAAGAAAGGGCCGCAATATTGGCCACATCATTTGTTGCAAAGAGCGAGGAACTCCAAGCCCCCATCATTGCATCAACGGACAGCAGGGCGCCTGCGACAATAAAAGTCATCAGCGTCCCGATACCACCCGGTCCGCGCGGACCTTCCTGTGAGGACTTAAGAAGGCGGGAAATACCGACCATCACCAAGGCCACACCTGCCAAATAACAAAAACCATTCATCAGCCAGATAAGCGGGTCATGAATATTGATCATGAGCGCTTTCATCATGGCATCCAGACCCGTGCCACTGGTCGCACCCGTAAATGTACCCAGTGTTATCGCATCAATGTTATTATTATTCATGGTGATGAAGGCTGCTTCCACCACGATCGGCAAGCCCAGAAACAAGGAACCAGCCAGCATACGTTTGAGTCCATCCCAAACCGGCGTCTGATGGGGATTCTGGACATGCTCATAAAGCTTGGCAATCGCCAGAACGCCAAGGGTAATACCAAACATGTAAGACAGGGCCGCCAGCAAATTGGGCAGTTGTCCTGAAGAATCGGCAATATTGATAAACATATCACCAATAGTAGCCGGGCCGGCATAGGCTGACGATGCCCCCAGTATCGTATACAGGGATGCAAAAACGCTCAGGATTTTACCTGTCATTTTATACATTGATACCGCATCTACTCAAACTAACACACCCGGTCAAATACGATACCACTCGTACAGCCTATTCACATTAGATCACATTTTATCCAAATTGTGAAAATAATAACCACAGAAA
>JAMPXY010000140.1 GCA_023700945.1 Alphaproteobacteria bacterium
GCCGTTACAACGAAGGAATCCGCCCTGGCTTCTTATCAAAAACAGTCGGCACAAATCACGACTTTCACCAGCATCAGCATGATAGTGATAGCCACGGCAGTTGTCATGTTTTCCCTGTTACTCAGCCGCTCGATCACCAGCGGTCTGGGTAAACTGGGAACCCGAATGACCTCTCTTTCTCAAGGGAAAACCGATGAAGACATCCCCTTCCTTGATACAAGGGGGAGCCTCCGGCCCATGGCGCAAGCAATGAACATCTTCAAGGAAAATCTGATACGTAACCGCGAGATGGAAGAAGAACAGCGACAAGCTGTGCTGGAACGTGAAGCCCGGGCCAAAAAAATCAATGATCTCGCCAGCCGCTTTGAATCAGATGTATCAACAATGTTACTGAATCTGGATACATCTTCTCAATCGATGAGTGAGACGTCCGAAGCATTGAACGAGACCGCCGAAGAAACTAGCCAAAAATCACTGGGTGTAGCCCATGCCTCTGAGGAAGCCTCGGCCAACGTGCATAATGTTGCTTCAGCAACTGAGGAATTAAGCGCGACTATTGCGGATATATCGCAACAGGTATCCACAGCCTCACAGATTGCCGGTCATGCTGTTGAACAAGCTGATAAGGCCAACATCCTGATTAACGGTCTGAAAACGGCTTCGGAGGAGATTGGCAAAGTCATCAGTATGATCAACGATATTGCCGCCCAAACCAACCTGCTGGCGCTCAACGCTACAATCGAGGCCGCCCGTGCCGGAGATGCGGGCAAAGGTTTTAGCGTGGTAGCGAGCGAGGTCAAATCACTAGCCAATCAGACATCGAAGGCAACTGAGGATATTTCACAACAAATCACCCGTGTCCAGTCGGCAACCGAGGCTGCGGTCGAGGCCATCGGCGGTATCAATCAGACGATCCGCAGCATTGATCAAATCAGCTCGACAGTCGCCGCCGCGATCGAGCAGCAAGGAGCTGCCACTAAAGAGATATCACGGAACGTGCAGGAGGTGGCCATCGCCTCTAACGAAGTCAATAACAACATCAACGGCGTCAATGACGCCGCCCAGCGTACGGGCGAGGCCGCAGGGACCGTGGCGGAGGCTTCAGAAGTTATGACTGCGGAAACTGTCAGACTGAAACAGACAGTAACCTCGTTCCTTGAGTCAGTCAAAGCAGCTTGAGACAAAAACCCAGGGCAATTAAGAAAAAGAAATGGCGGCCCAGGCCGCCATTTCGATTAATCCGTTCTTATTTGTGGTCGTGACCGCAATTTTCATCATGAACATGGTCGTGACTGCATGACTGGTCATGTTCATGATGGTGATGGCTGTGGTCATGACCACAGCAGGAGCCATCAGCCGCATGTTCATGGTGATGACCCGCCACCGGAAATAAATTAAAAACGGCGCCGCCCGTCCCCATCGGCAAAGTGCTGGAGCCCATCAGGCCTGATTTTAGAAATCCGAATTTTTTGCTCATAACTGATCCTTGGTTGCCAACTGTTAATAAACCAGAAAACTTTTAAAAGACAAGAAAATCTCTATTGCGGAACGTAGCGCGACACCCCGTTCAAACAGAAATCCTTGCCAAAGGCCTCGCCGCCTTCGAGAGTTACCTGCTGACTATCAGCAACGCTTAGGGCCCGGCAGGCAGCTTGGGCAATCATTGTTTGTTGATAGCTCATGTAATGTTTCAAAGGCTGGCATCCTTTGTGATCAAGAATTTTTCCTGAAGGATCATCCAGATCATATTCAACCACACAGACCTCACCACCCTCTGCAAAATCAACACTGAACAGTGTCTTTTTATTCTTATACTGCTTATAGCCATTATTGAGGAAGTCTTCCCGCACCGTCATCTTCTTACCTGTGAACGTAACGTGCTGTCTCTCGACAGCCAAACTCAAATCGCGCGTGAGAAAGTGAGTATTGATGCCTCGATCAAATGTGTCGATTTCATCAGCAATAAGATAAGCCGCGCAGCCTGCAAAGCCTACGGCTCCTGCCGCTGCGATCATAAAAGCTTTACGAGCCATGTTCATGATATCACCCCTAAATCAGGGCCAACCATATACAGGATCAGAGGACACGCTCAAGATTTTTTTCGAGCTGGTGCTGGCGGATACCAAAAAAATCCTTGGTTTCCTCGATTTTCTGGAGGATCGCCGGATCGTGCCGTTTGGCTTTGGGGTTGCGTACAGCCACGATCATGACGTTTTTCGGGGTGTGTGCATCGGAAATAAACTCAAACACCTTGGTGCTATATCCTTGATATTCCAGCAGCAACGCCCGCAAGCCATCGGTGACCATTTCCGCCTGCCGCTCCATAAAAATACCGTGCCGGAGCACAACATCAAGCGGCCCTGCCGCCTTTCGCGCTTCCATTTCGCGGCGCATTTGCTTGTGACAGCACGGCGCGACCACAATCAAATCGGCCCCGGCGCCGATACCCTTGGCTATCGCATCGTCGGTCGCAGTATCGCAGGCATGAAGCGCGATCAGCACATTGACGCCCGTACTGTCGTAATCATCTATGGCGCCTTGCACGAAGCCCAGACCCGTAAAACCGACATCGCGAGCAATCTTATTGCACAGATCAACCATATCCTGACGGTATTCGACGCCCGTGACTTTCGCTTTGATATTCAGTTTGGTGGTAAGGTAATCATAGAGCGCAAAAGTGAGGTAACCCTTACCCGCGCCCATATCAACGACCCGCAGGCCGTCCTTCACAGCGATATCCTTCAGCTGCGCTGCCAGCGTTTCGATATATTTATCAATCTGGCGGAATTTATCCTGCGCGTCTTTTTTCACATGACCATCGGCATCGGTGATGCCGAGCGCATGCAACCAGTTGCCCTTGGTATCCAGCTGCCGCACCTTGGCATGGTCGTGGCTGGCAGCAGGAACCTCCTTGTGGGAGGGTGGCGTTTTCTTCAGCGTGTTCTTCTGGCCTTCATAGCTTAGATCAAAAGCGGTGGTGAATAAGGAGGCTGTCAGAAAATCCTTCCCCAGTAACGCCTCAATTTTCTCCTCAGCCTCGGCAAACGGAAAATTTTTGACGATATCACGGGTTTTATAACGGTAGGTGAAACTTAAAACTTCCTGCCGTTTGACGGTGATGCGGCGGATATGGATTTGCTTTAAACCCTCTTCCTTGCCTGTATAGTGCCCGAGTGAGAGCTTGACCAGACTGCCATCCAGTAGCGCCTCGTGCAGGAAGATCAGAAATTCAGAGGTTTTTGCCGTCTTTGCCATGGCGCCCACCCTACCCTGAAACCGGCGCCTTTGGCAAAAATTCTTGCACTCACTCACCGACCGCCGAGAGCAGTGTCACCGCATCCACCACTTTTTTGGTGGCTTCGCCGATCAGCAACACATCCTTATCCACCTGCACATATTGATAACCCGCCGGGGCCGGTTTCAAAATACGGCGCAAATCATCCGGCAACGGATACCAGACAACATCATCGGGCAGGCGGTCACCCACGCCATATTTCTTGGCAATACCGGGCGGCAGACAGCCATTGCGTTTCTTGGCCAGCCCCGGCGGGCAATGACGGCGATGATCATCGGAGAGATATTGGGAAATCAAGTGGCGGTCATCATCGCCAATCAGAATTTTGATCAGAGCCTTGTCATTGTCATGATCATCATTATGGTCGCTATGGTTATGATCGTTATGGGGGCGCGTATCTTCAGAGCGCTCGTGCTGGCTCTGCCCCTTGTCCTTGCCGTGGCCATTACCACCCTTTTCAGCATAGGCGCTGGCGGTAAACCCCAGACAAAGAACTGCCAACGCCGACAATAATGCTGTTTTTTTCATAAACGTTACAACCATGATCTTCCCTCTTGTTTGTTAGCAGAGACTAACCTAGCAGGATTCTATGGAGAGAATAGGGCAGAAATTTCATATTGCCGCCACGATGACAGGGGTATA
>JAMPXY010000040.1 GCA_023700945.1 Alphaproteobacteria bacterium
CCTTAACCTTACCTTCAGCTTCGGCCACCAGTTTCTGTTTGGCTTCAGGAATAATCAGATCATCCTTACCGAAAGAAATACCAGCCTGACAGGCGTGACGGAAACCAAGTTTCATCATCCGGTCACAGAAAATAACCGTCTCTTTCTGACCACAGTGACGATAAACCGTATCGATCAGGTTGGTGATCTCTTTCTTGGTCAAAGTCTGGTTGATGACCGAGAACGGCAATTTGGGGTGGCGCGGGAATAATTCCGACATGATCATGCGGCCCGGCGTTGAATCCACGATCACGGTTTTAGGCTCGCCGTTCTCATCAACCGTTTTGTAACGGCATTTGATCTTGGCATGTAATGTCACAACCTTGGCTTCAAGCGCATGCTGGATTTCACCAACATCACGGAAGACCATCCCTTCGCCTGGCTGACCTTCCAGCATCAGCGAAAGATAATAAAGACCGAGCACGATATCCTGTGACGGTACAATAATCGGCTTACCGTTCGCTGGTGACAAGATGTTGTTGGTCGACATCATCAGGCAGCGGGCTTCGAGCTGTGATTCAATTGACAACGGCACGTGAACGGCCATCTGGTCGCCGTCAAAGTCAGCGTTAAACGCTGTACAGACCAGCGGGTGCAGCTGAATGGCTTTACCTTCGATCAGCACAGGCTCGAACGCCTGAATGCCGAGACGGTGCAGCGTGGGAGCGCGGTTGAGCAGAACCGGGTGCTCGCGGATAACCTCTTCGAGGATATCCCACACTTCAGGACGCTCTTTTTCAACCATACGCTTCGCGGCCTTAACAGTGGACGCCATGCCATAGATTTCAAGCTTGTGATAGATGAACGGCTTGAACAGTTCGAGCGCCATCTTCTTCGGCAGGCCGCACTGGTGAAGTTTCAGTTCCGGACCCACGGTAATAACCGAACGACCTGAATAGTCGACGCGCTTACCGAGCAGGTTCTGACGGAAGCGACCTTGTTTCCCTTTCAGCATATCGGAGAGTGATTTCAGCGGACGCTTGTTGGCGCCGGTGATCACACGGCCACGACGACCGTTATCGAACAGCGCATCGACAGATTCCTGCAGCATGCGTTTTTCGTTACGGACAATAATATCAGGCGCTTTCAGCTCCATCAGGCGCTTCAAACGGTTGTTACGGTTGATCACACGACGATAAAGGTCGTTCAGATCGGAGGTCGCGAAACGGCCCCCATCGAGCGGCACCAGCGGACGCAGTTCCGGCGGCAGCACCGGCACAACATCAAGAATCATCCATTCCGGACGGGTGCCAGAAGTGATGAAGCTGTCGACCAGTTTCAGACGCTTGACCAGTTTCTTGCGTTTGGCTTCGGAGGTAGTATCGCGCAGGTCTTCTTCGATCTGCACTTTCTCTTTTTCAAGATCAATGGCGGAGAGGATTTCCTTCAGCGCTTCGGCACCAATGGCGGCACGGAAGTTTTCATCGCCGTACTCATCCTGCGCATCCATGAACTCTTCTTCAGAGAGCAATTGGTATTGCTTGAGCGGGGTCATGCCCGGTTCAATGATGATATAGTTTTCGAAATAGAGAACACGTTCCAGCTCTTTCAAAGTCATGTCCATCATCAGGCCGATACGGCTCGGGAGGGACTTGAGGAACCAGATATGTGCAACTGGCGATGCCAGCTGAATGTGACCCATGCGTTCACGACGAACTTTGGTCAGCGTGACCTCAACGCCGCATTTTTCGCAGATAATGCCTTTGTATTTCATGCGCTTATATTTACCGCAGAGGCATTCATAATCCTTGATCGGGCCAAAGATACGGGCGCAGAACAGGCCATCGCGTTCCGGCTTGAAGGTACGGTAATTGATGGTTTCCGGCTTTTTTACTTCGCCAAAAGACCAGCTCAGGATTTGTTCCGGCGAAGCAATCGCGATGCGAATGCTATCGAAGCTTTGCGGGCCGGTCGGTTGACCAAAGAGGTTCATCAGTTCGTTCATTTTGCGCTCCAGACTGGGCTTTAAAATATAAAATCTTGTCTCATCACCAAAGGGTAACCGGGAAACCGGTTACCCACATATTGACTTACGATTCAGAGTTCTTCATATCGACATTCAGACCCAGAGCTTTCAATTCCTTGACAAGAACATTGAAAGATTCCGGTACGCCGATTTCGAAATTGTCTTCGCCGCGCACGATCGCTTCGTAGACCTTCGAACGTCCAGCGACGTCATCCGACTTGACTGTCAGCATTTCCTGCAGCGTGTAAGCCGCACCATATGCCTGCAATGCCCAAACCTCCATCTCCCCAAAACGCTGACCACCGAACTGGGCTTTACCACCGAGCGGCTGTTGCGTGACGAGCGAGTACGGGCCGATAGAACGGGCGTGAATCTTGTCATCAACAAGGTGGTGCAGTTTGAGCATATAGATGTAACCTACGGTCACATTGCGATGGAAGAACTCACCAGTACGACCATCAATCAGGCGAACCTGACCGGATTTATCGAGACCGGCATCTTTCAGCAAAATATCGATGTCAGCTTCATGGGCGCCGTCAAATACCGGTGTGGCCATCGGTACGCCGCCACGCAGGTTATTCGACATCTCGACCAGTTGCTTGTCGTCGAGACGCATAACTTTTTCATCGAATTCTTTGTCACCGTAAACCGTCTTGAGCTGACCCTTCAGCTTTTTCATTTCGGCTTCGGTGGCTTCATCCGGGTTGGCAAAGCTGTCGATCATCTGACCGATCTGTTTGCCCAGTGTGGCCGTAGCCCAACCCAAATGAGTTTCGAGAATCTGACCAACGTTCATGCGCGAAGGCACGCCGAGCGGGTTCAGCACGATATCAACCGGGGTTCCATCTTCAAGGTATGGCATGTCCTCGCACTTCATAATGCGCGAAACCACCCCTTTGTTACCGTGACGACCGGCCATTTTGTCGCCGGGCTGCATTTTACGTTTCACAGCAATAAAGACTTTAACCATCTTCATCACGCCCGGGGGCAGTTCATCACCACGCTGCAGCTTCTCGACTTTGGATTCGAAACGCTGTTGCAGGTGATCAACGGCATCATCGAAGGTTTTGGAAACAGCTTCGATTTCTTCCATGCGCTTTTCGTTTTCAATCGAGATCTGACGCCAATAACCGCGACCCACTTCGTCGAGGTCAGCCGCTTTGATTTTTTCGCCTTTTTTGACGGAGGTCACTTGCTTGGGCACGGTCCCCGCAGCCTGACCAACCAGAAGGTCTTTCAGGCGAGCAAAGAAACCATCCTCAAGGATAGCACGTTCGTCATCGCGGTCCTTAGCCAGACGTTCGATTTCGCCACGCTCAATCGCCATCGCACGAGCATCTTTATCGACACCACGACGGTTGAACACGCGCACATCTACGATGGTACCCTGAACACCCGGCGGGACACGCAAGGAAGTGTCTTTTACGTCAGCTGCTTTCTCACCAAAGATAGCGCGGAGCAATTTCTCTTCCGGCGTCATCGGCGATTCACCCTTCGGTGTCACTTTACCCACCAGAATATCACCCGGATTCACTTCGGCACCGATGTGCACGATACCGGCCTCATCAAGATGTTTGAGGGCTTCTTCACCAACGTTCGGAATATCGCGGGTGATTTCCTCGGTACCCAGTTTGGTATCACGGGCCATCACTTCGAATTCTTCGATATGGATCGAGGTAAACACATCCTCAGATACGATGCGCTCAGAAAGCAAAATCGAATCTTCGAAGTTGTAACCGTTCCAAGGCATAAACGCGACCAGCACGTTACGGCCCAGTGCCAACTCACCCAACTGCGTTGACGGTCCGTCAGCCACGATATCGCCTGACTTGATCTCGTCACCAACTTTCACCAGGGGGCGCTGGGTAATACAGGTAGACTGGTTGGAACGCTGGAATTTTGCCAGCTTGTAGATATCGACAGTCGCCTGATCAGAACGCAGATCTTCGGTCGCACGGATCACGATACGGGTTGCGTCAACTTTAGTCACAATACCCGAACGCTTGGCCACAACCGCCGCACCGGAGTCACGGGCAACGGTAGCTTCCATGCCTGTACCAACGAGCGGCGCATCCGAGCGCAGCAGCGGCACAGCCTGACGCATCATGTTCGAACCCATCAGGGCGCGGTTGGCGTCATCGTTCTCAAGGAACGGAATCAGCGATGCCGCAACCGAGACAATCTGTTTCGGTGACACGTCAATAAACTCGATCAGATCCGGGGGCGACATCAGGTTATCACCGGCCTTACGGCAGGACACCAGATCCGAGGTAAATTTACCCTTGTCATCAAGACCCGAGTTAGCCTGCGCAATGGTATATTTAGCCTCTTCCATCGCCGACATGTAAACAACTTCATCGGTTACCTTGCCGTTATTCACGCGGCGATACGGGCTTTCGATAAAGCCATACTGATTGACTCGCGCAAAAGTCGAAAGTGAGTTGATCAGACCGATGTTCGGACCTTCCGGTGTTTCAATCGGGCAGATACGGCCATAGTGGGTCGGGTGCACGTCGCGAACTTCAAAGCCTGCGCGCTCACGGGTCAGACCACCAGGTCCGAGTGCCGAGAGGCGGCGTTTGTGGGTAATCTCCGCCAGCGGGTTGGTCTGGTCCATAAACTGCGAGAGCTGTGAAGAACCGAAGAACTCACGCACCGAAGCCGCTACCGGCTTAGCATTGATCAGATCATGCGGCATGTATGTGTCGATTTCGACAGATGACATACGCTCACGGATCGCCCGCTCCATCCGCAGCAAACCGACGCGGATCTGGTTCTCCATCAACTCACCAACGGAACGGACGCGGCGGTTACCGAGGTTGTCGATATCGTCCACTTCGCCCAGACCATCACGCAGGCCATGGATATATTTCAGGATCGCCAGCACATCTTCCTTGCGCAGAACACGGGTGGTGTCCGGGCAGTCAAGATCAAGACGCATGTTCATCTTCACACGACCCACAGCGGAGAGGTCATAGCGTTCAGCATCAAAGAACAGCGACTGGAACAATGCATCAGCAGAATCAACGGTTGGCGGCTCACCCGGGCGCATCACACGGTAGATGTCGATCAACGCCTCTTCGCGCGTATCGCATTTATCAACCATCATGGTGTTGCGAATATAAGGCCCGGTGTTCAAGTGATCAATCGCCAGCACGGGCAACTCATTCACACCCATCTTCTCCAGCATTTTCAGCATTTCTGCAGAAATTTCCTGACCAGCTTCCATCACTACCTGACCCGTTTTCGGATCAAACAGGTCAACAGCGACGTATTTCGTAATCAGTTCATCGTCCTGAACCAGAACGTCTTTCAGGCCTTTTTCAACCAATTGCTTGGCCAGACGCGGGGTCATTTTTTCTCCCGCACTGACAACGGCCTTGCCGGTTTTGGCATCGACCAGATCATGTGCCAGTTTTACGCCACGCAAACGTTGGCCATCAAACGCGGTTTTCCAGCCCTTTTTCTCTTTAGTGTAATTAATCACATCGTAGAAGGTCTGAAGGATTTCTTCATTGCCCATGCCTTGCACCAGCAGTGGATCAACCGCCTGATCATTTTCCTCGCACTTGACGCGGTAGGCGGCAGTCGCTGCAGAATCCAGCGCACGGAGGAAAGTCGTCGCCGGCAGCTTGCGGCGGCGGTCGATACGGACGTAAATATTGTCCTTGGCATCAAATTCGAAATCGAGCCAGGAACCGCGATACGGGATCACGCGCGCAGCGAAGAGATATTTGCCCGAAGCGTGGGTTTTGCCACCATCATGGTCAAAGAATACGCCCGGTGACCGGTGCATTTGTGACACAATCACGCGCTCGGTACCATTAACCACGAACGTACCATTCTTGGTCATCAATGGCATATCCACCATATAGACATCTTGTTCTTTAATGTCGCGGATAGAACGCAAACCCGTATCTTCATCGACATCAAAGACCGACAAACGCAGCGTCACACGCAACGGTGCGGCGTAGGTCATGCCGCGGGTCTGGCATTCATCAACGTCATATTTCGGCTCTTCGAGCTCATACTTCACGTAGTCGATTTCTGCACGATCGGAAAAATCCTTGATCGGGAAAACTGATGAGAATACTTCATGCAGACCCTGCATTTTGCGGTGATCAGCCTGCACTTCAGCCTGCAGAAACGCCTCGTAAGACTGGCGCTGCACCTCGATCAGGTTCGGCATATCTGCCACTTCACGGATCTTGCCGAATGAACGGCGCACACGTTTGCGGCCCGTAAAGCTGTCAACATCATTGGCCGGCTTGAACACGATCGGCTTCTCGACAACGTAACGGACAACAGGTTTATCCGCAGCAGCCGCCTTGGTCGAAGACCGTGACTTTGAGGCTTTCTTCTCTTCTGTCTTGTCTGTCGCTTTAGAGGCTGTTTTCGGAGTTTTTGTGCTCATGGTTACTTTCCTTCACCGATCATCAAATAAAAACTATATGCGCTATTACAGGCAGCCCTGTAAGGAAACGCGGAAAACCGCTCTCAGCCAGACCTTCTCATGGTCACTGAAAACGGTGTTAAATCAAAGTGTTATCCAATATGTGGAACTGCTGCAGTCACACTCATCCCGGGTCTTTCGCTGGCGTTTATGGCGGAATCACAGGGGTGAGTCAAGTCTTTTTGGCACGCAGAACTTCTTGAAAAAATCTCTGGGGAAGAAATCGTGCAGCCAAATTATCCACAGAATAATCGTTAGCAATGCGCATTATCACCTAGTCAGGCACCATAATGTCCAGAGCCAACCTCTCACCCGTGAAATGGTAATGCTTTTAATTTCAATGAAAACTATTTAATTTCAGCTAGTTATTAGCGCACCCACCCAAAATTTTATTTTTATGTAAAAACTTCTCGTGCTGTTTTTCACAAGCGATCCCATCATCAGTGGTGATCATATAGCCCATCAGGCGGACGAAAATAAACAGACCACCAGAAAGCGCGGTACAGTCCCGAGCCTAACCAAGCGGCTTTATGTTCATATTGAAATTCTGATTCGCCAGTTCGATAATTTTACTGACGCGGCGGTACATCGGTGAGTCAGGCTCAAGATCCTTGAATGTAATCACACCTGTGGCCGATGTCTGATCGGTGGGGCGTCGCGGGTGAATCTCAAGGATCACCACGCGGCTATAAAGATCGTAGAAACGCCGGGCGAAAATATCATCCAACTTGCTCCCGCTCAAACCATTCAAAATCGTACCCGGCGGATCTTCTTCACCGCCCCGTCCCAGTTCTTCAACCCAGCCATCACTGTTAAAACGGATTTTCATATGCGGCTCAAGCTGCACGATTGTTTTACTCGCCGGGGGCACAGTGGGTTTACCCGACATATTCTTGAATTTCATGAGTGACCCCTCCTTGTGCTATGACTGAACCATGCCAACCTAGCACGGAATAAATCCGTTGTTACAGATGTTTCACCAAATGGTTACTTATGTCATTGCCACGCCTGCTCCATGTCAAACTTACCCCCAAAGCTGCCAGTGAACGCATCGGCGAAAGCCGCCAAGGTCCAGCGGGTGTCATGGAGCTTGCAGTTTACGTGACCGCCCCGCCCGATAAGAATAAAGCAAATGAAGCCCTGATCCGACTGCTGGCGAAACATTTTGACGTAGCCCCCTCGCGTGTGGTCATCATACGCGGCCACATCAGCCGCCATAAAGTGATCGAGATACAAGAGTGAATATGACTGAGAGTCCCACCCCCACCGAAGCCACCCCTGCCAAACCGCCTGCCTGGCCCCAGATTCGTCGGGCGCTCGCCGGACGCTGCCCGCATTGCGGTCATGGCAAACTATTCAAAAGCTATTTAAAACAAGTAGAGGCGTGCACTGATTGTGGCGAAGCCTATGGCCATATTCGCGCCGATGATGGCCCGGCTTGGCTGACCATTTTAGCGGTAGGTCATATTATCGTGCCGCTCGTGGTGGAAGTCGAAAAAGACTCAAGCTGGCCGCTATGGGTGCCTATGGTGCTGTGGCCCGGCCTGGCCTTGCTCTTGGCCCTATTACTACTGCCGCTAGCCAAAGGCCTGTTCATCACCCTGCTCTGGCGTAAATAGCCGAAGTCACACCGTGAAGGAATTCCTTTCATGAACCTGCCATCAGGCCACAATAAATCTTTCAAAAACAACTTCGCCAGGGCGCTTATCGGCGTTTCACCAATTTTGCTCTTCTTGCCTGTCGTTTCCCCCGCCATAGCCCTCCTGCTGGGAGTGGCTATCGCCCTCAGCCTTGGCAATCCGCTCCGGCATTTCAGCAAAGCCTTAAGCCCGCATTTTTTGGCTATCGCCGTGGTTGGGCTGGGTGCCGGCATGAATCTGCAAAACGTGTTACAGGCGGGTATTGATGGGTTCGCCCATACGGCGATCAGTATTGCCTTTGCCTTGTGCGCAGGTCTGGCTCTGGGACGCCTCTTGAAAGTCGGAAGCAGTCTCTCACTGTTGATTGCATCCGGAACCGCCATCTGTGGCGGCAGCGCCATTGCCGCTGTAGCCGCCACCATTCATGCCAAAGATCATGACATCACGGTAGCGCTGGCTGTTGTCTTTATCCTGAATGGTATAGCCCTCATGCTATTTCCTCCACTAGGCCATTCCATCGGTCTCACCCAAGAACAATTCGGCCTTTGGGCCGCCATTGCCATCCACGACACCAGTTCTGTCGTTGGGGCAACCGCAAGCTATGGACCTCAAGCTCTGGAAACCGGTACCACTGTCAAGCTGGTACGTGCTCTATGGATCATTCCCGTCACTTTTATGATTGGCCTAGTCTGGAGTCGTCTTTATACGGCAACTACGGATGAAAAAACTCACCTCAAACGCCCTTGGTTCATTCTAGGATTTTTGCTGATGGCCGGATTGTTTACATGGATGCCGGACTGGAGCAACACAGCCCACCTGATTAACCAGACCGCTCAACGTTTGATGGTTCTGACCTTATTCCTGATCGGCACCAACCTGACACGGGAGTCGCTCGCCCACGTTGGCAAAAATGCACTAATACAAGGCATTTTACTCTGGTTATTTGTATCAGTTTTTACATTATGGTTGATCTAAATCACGCAGCAGGCGCCCGAGCATGGCCGCCTGTGATTCCAGACGCAAATTCAAGGCTGCCAGAATTTCAATGATTTGCCCTTGGATTTCCTGTGTTTGTTTTTGCTGAACATGCATCTGCAGCAGCAACATTGTACCACGCTCGGTTTCATCATGCTGTTCTTCAAGAACCTTCACAATTCTTTGCAAACCCTGTTCGTATTGACTCAGGATTTGGCGGCTAGTATCGGAGCTTTTGGCAATCATCCGCCCCAGAGAAACCTCAGTGACACCATCGGTTAAGTCTATATCCATACGCCATACTCCAATACTAAACACAATGCGGGTTCTTAAAAGCCCGTCTTAAACTCAATGCAAACCTGCAAATGCTCTATCACCATGCTTTGATTATAGCAGGATAAATTTGTCTAAATCTTGATGAGAATCAATCTGCTGACGGTGCAGAAGTATAGCCTAGCCTATAGGTTAGGAATAACACCCGCCTACAGATCGCGGATCAATGTGCCATCCTCTGCAACACTGCATCCCTTGATAGCATGCGCTTTGTTGACCATATTCTGCCGCAACGCCTGTAGAGGTTTTCCGCTTTCAAGTCCTCTGTATTCATCAGAGGTTGTGCGACCAGAGAGAATGTTTTTTCCACCCTGCACCAGTTCGACAATTTTGAGCGCACGCTGATAAGCCAGCTGATATTCTTCAGACGAAATCTCATTGATCATGGCAATCAATTCAACATCAAGCGTCACCAGATAATCAAAATATAGCTTAACCTTGCCCGGCAACATCGTAAACACTTGATCCACTTCCTCGAGATCCTCAACCGTGAGCTGCATGCTGTCGAGCACATTTTTAAGACGCAATAAATCATCACTGAGAGATTGATAACGCTCAGCCTTATCCAGAGAACGCCCCCCTGCCGCCTGTGACTCGGCTTCCAATTCATTGATGCGACGGCGGGTAGCTTTGGTGGCATGCTGCAGTTTGCGTGTAACAATTTTATGCAAGGTGATGTAATAGCTCATCGTGGCATCCATACATTGCAATGTCAGCTCAGGATCCAGCAGCGTATCGCTACTGGCATCAGCCTTAATATCATCCAATGTCAGATCACGGAAATCTTTGCCCACAGAAATCTCCTCAGTCATTACACATGCCGCACGCGCTCTTCCCACCCTTTCAGTGTAAGAGAAATAAAATTAACTACTCGATAAATATGCTTAAAATTTTATCAATTAGGTGCAATTATAGACTGCATGCCCGCTTCCAACACACATAAAGGGTAATCACGTACCGGATTGTCAACTTAAGGCGCGTTGATCAGAAAATGCACAGCGATTGAGGCTGCATAACCCAACAACAAAACAGGCGTCCATTTCAGGTGAGAGAAGAATGTGTAATGCCCGCGGCCGATGCCCATTAGGGCCACACCTGCCGCCGAACCCACCGAAAGTAAACTACCTCCAACCCCGGCCGTCAACGTAACCAGCAGCCATTGAAATTCATTCATCTGCGGATCCATGCTCAAAACCGCAAACATAATGGGGATGTTATCGACCACCGCTGATACCATGCCCACCAAAATGTTGGTCGTTGATGCACCCAGATCCTGATAGAGCATATGCGATACAAATTCGAGAAAGCCGATATAAGCCAAACCGCCCACGCAAAAAATAATTCCGAAGAAAAATAGTAGCGTATCCCATTCAGCATTTGATACTTCGCTAATAATATTAAATTCACGATCATTGCGGTAACGTTGCATATGCCAACTTTTCAGCATCAAGATCGACATACCGGTCATCATGCCCAGAAAGGCAGGCAGACCCAAAACCTGTTCGAAAACCACAGCCATCGCAATCGTCCATAGCCCTAGAAATATCACCAATTTGGCACCAGGCTTCATGTTTACAACCTCTCCGGCAGGCTCAGGTCTTTCCTTGCTGACAAACACACTCATGATTGCGGCCGGCACAATGAAATTTGCCACCGCTGGCAAAAACAACTTCATAAAATCAAAGAAGGGTATATGGCCCGCCTGCCAGACCATCAGGGTGGTAATATCGCCAAACGGACTAAACGCCCCCCCGGCGTTGGCAGCACAGACGATATTAATGCAGCCCATACTGACAAAACGATTATCCTGCCCGCCCACAGCAATAACAACCGTCCCCATCACCAAGGCTGTCGTCATGTTATCAGCGAAGGGCGAAATAAAGAAAGCAAGCCAACCCGTCACCCAAAACAATGTTCGCTTACTTAAGCCCATACGCAACAATTTGGCGCGCAACGCCTTAAAGACATGACGTTCCTGCAAAACGTTGATGAAAGTCATAGCCACCAGCAAGAACAACATTAATCCGGCATATTCATTAAGCCCATGCGACACCGCCGCATGTAGCTCGTCCTGCGACAACCCGCGCTGCTGAACCATCAGGGCAATCAGGACCCAGATAATACCAGCACCAAGAATTACCGGCTTGGATTTACGCATATGCGTAACCTCTTCAGTCAACACCGCCACATAAGTAAGAATAAAAATTCCCAGACACACTAAAGCCAACGGATGGTCTGTGAGATGTGCAATCGGAACAGCCCCATTACCCCCACCCGAGGCCCAAGCCCCCGCAGGAACTATCAGGGCCAACAGCGCCAGACAAATCACCCCAACATAAGACCTATATTTACCCAGATGCATAAAACCCTCCCGGCTTTATAAATTGCCCAACTCAAGGCATATTAAGGCATATTTGTATACGAACCGCTCAACTGAGCCTGCCGCATATCGCCCTCGCTTAAACCCACTGGCAGATACTCAACCCCGCAAGCAAGACCGCGGTCTATCAATATCCGGCACCGTGACCAAGCCTCGGGCAAGGTTAAACCCGGTACCGCCACCCGCAGACTATGCAGACCGGTTTCACTAGCGGCGATACTCTCGGACGGCGCCACCAGCAAGCGCCCGTCCCGAATCAGATTGCCATGGAACATTTTCAGGCGATACCACGTCACCCCCATCAGCGCGCGCGAATTATACTCACCAAGATTTAAAACGAGCGGACTGTTCCTGACGATCTCGTGCAGCACCCCGGGATTGAGCGCCAGATAGTCCTGATAATCAACGCCGATCATCACCGGCACATCTTTCTCATCGGGCTCGGCCTTACGCAGGAAAATCTTGTGCCCATAAATAATGGTACCTTCATAACCAAAGGACAATCTTTGCGGCAGAGGCCGGATCACGCCTTGGTTTTGCGCATCCTTGGGGTCAATATTGAGCCAATACTCACCAGGATGAATTTTCTGGAACAGGTAAAACCCATCAAAAGACACTGTCGCGGTCTGCACCAATGACCCGCTCAGATCGTGGAGATGAATCCGCAAATTCTTGGCCGAGCGGTCCTTACCGTCATTCATGCGGATATAGACATTCCCGTCCAGCTCGCCGCCATTATGGACAGGAAACTCAACCCGGGTCGTGTGCCCTGAACGTGGTAAAATCGACATACCCTCAGTGCCCGCCACCATTAAAGGGTCAAACAGACTATATTCATTGAGCTTGACATCGGTCAGGATGTTATCAGGAATATCGTGAATAAACGCTTCACCCTGCTCATCGGTCGAACCTTTACGGTTGGAATGCAGCGCTTCAATTACCGCATCTTGAATCGGTTCGTCCCCTTCAGAAAAAGTAAGATCACCGTCACGATCAAGATAGACAAAGCCGGAAATGCCGCCATTGTCGGTGATTTTTTTGCCCGACATCGCCATTTTTTGCGAGTAAGGATCATAAGCCAAACCAAAATTCGCCGTTACAAAGGCCGATGCATTATTATCCGTGTCGTAGCTGATACCGGGCGAGAGCGTTATATGCTCATTATTCCAAATCAGCTTGGCTTGCGCTTCTGTGTAATCACTCTCCGGAGTATTGCCGAGGGAAACCTGTGCCTGCCACTCCTTATCCAGTCTACGCGTCAGATCGAGAGAGAATCGGTCAATTGTATTTTCAGGATCAAGCCGGTATTCAGCCGCCGCCCGCCACCGCGTCCGCCATAATGTCCCCATAACCGCAGATAACCCGTTTAACTCCTGATTTTCACTTTCAGAATCTTTGCTGATCGTGTGGGTAAATTTATGATTGAAAGACAAGCCTGCAATCTTCCGCGAAAGTGTCAAAATACTGATCTGCTGAGATTCGTCATTCGCATTTTCGGTATATTCTGTACTAAAATTATAACTGCCCAGCGAGTAATCAAAAACCCGAGGCAGACTGCCACGCGACAAGAAGCCTAACGTATAGGATGACGGCGTGGAGTTATCACCAAGAACACCATAATTATCCCCGGTAAAGCTGGCGCTCGCGGTCATATCCTGCCCCAGCACGCGACGGCGCGCCGCTGTACTGGCGAGAAACGCCCCATCAATATCTGCCGTAATTCCCGCATTGAGGATGGTGTTTTCTATATACGTCGCAAGGCCGCCATGGAAATAGGTTTTTTGTTGGCTATCCTGCTGACTGGTTGCAACTCCGCCCTTGATCGAAGTATCCTGCGTCAGGCGATGCTCCAGAGTCCCGGCAATAATCGGGGTATATTGATCATCACTATCAGCACTTTGGCGGGTCCATAGTTTAGTGTCTGATAAATTAACCGATACATCATAGAGGTTGGGGCTGTCTTTCAGCGCGCGCGGCGTCGAATAGATATTAACCTCCTCTTCTTCAACTTCGCCGAGCGGTCCGTATTTGATTATCTTAAATTTGTTCTCGCCCCCCGATAAACGTACATCTTCGAAACGATAACTACCCTCAGGTGCGCTAATCATATCGATATACTGTGCTCCCCGGTAGAGCTCGACATCCCATCCCGGCGGGATATCGCCTTCAATCTGGGTTGTTTCATCCGATGTTACATAAGGACTGCGATTGGTCACACGTGCACCGACACCGCTCCGCTTGCCAGTCGCGCCGGACACGGACACACCGTTAATATCGCCAAACTGGTATTCACGCGCCTTCAGGCGACCGAGTAAATCCGGCTGATCCGACTCTTTTTTCATCGCGGCGCTTAAAGACTGCACAGCATGCAAATCATCACCGGCAACCACAGTACGCAAAGTATGACCCGCCATATCACCAGCCATCACCAGATTATGCGAACGCCTTTTTTCAATCACTCCGGTGCCACCGTCGCGGTCCACAATATAGCTGGTGGAAACATCCACATTCGGCACACTGGCCATCTGATAGGGGTCATTCTGGCGCGGCAGCACCGGCGGCGGCAATTGCTCATTTTTACGACGGCGCAAGCGTTCAAGTTTTTCAATCGCCGGCCATTTTTGTGCACTCTGAATATCAAGGCGCTGATACCGCAGGCTGATGTCACCCTGGTACTGAAAGATCTGCGCCAGCAAACCGCCACGCACGAATATATCCGCTTCGTCAAGCTCGACATCGCCCTCGGCCATCGTATATGTGCGGTCTTCGGCCGTAACGGTCATGGTGTTGGCATCCAAACGGAATTTTTTATTGGCGCGGATATACCAACCCTCGGCCAAACCCTCGGCCGGTTTTACATCAATCGCAAACTGGGCCACACTGACAAAATCAAACAGCGAGATCATGACATCATCATCGCGTTTGATCCCCAGCACCGGCTGATTGAAAATCAGGCCCTTGTTGCCGCCGACACTGACCTGCATCAGCAAGATCTCGCCATCAGGAATCGCTTTGAAATTCTCACGGCCATGAACCGTATCCAGATAATCATCGGCCCGGCCAAAATTATAATCGACACTGTCCACCAGCTGGTGCGCCATCCGCAACAGGGCCGCACGATCAGGCTGCGTCGTTTCAGCCGCCGCGCCGGGCGGCAGCAACAGCGCCGTCGACACAAGCAAAAGCGCCCCCAGACCGAATCGGTAACCATACCGATTCGGGTCAGAGCGCAGGCAGGGAAGGCCCGGCAAGGTCAAAACAGTCTGAAACAGGCGTTTCACAGGTGCAAATATGAAAAAAAGAAGGCGGGGCAAGGGGCGTAGATGACAACATCTTTAGTAGAGCATAGAGCCGCTGATCCCTCAAGTATCATGCAAAAAAAGGCGGAAATCAGATGACAGGGGTAACCGGCGACCCCTGCCGGATAGTTTTCAGAATTCGAAAAATCTAATAAACAGAACGCATTAAGGATGAATTAACAACTAATCCATGATAATAAAACAATGAGTATTGTGTCTGGTCCTTCCGGGCACTGATTCGTGAGTACCAGACCAAAACCCTAGGGCAAACAAGGAGAAACCTTATTATGAAGCTTAATAAATTAACCAGATTGGCAGCGATCAGCGCAGTAGTGCTGGGATTTGCCATGCATGCACAAGACGCACAGGCGCAGTGCGTGAACGTTGCCGCGCCACTTGTGTTTGACGCACAGGTCCCGGAAACACTGAATGTCTGCGCGACCGTTGACAACACCTTCACCACCCAAGTGACCGATATTGACTTCCAGACAGTTGGTGCGACCTATGACACCGGCGATTATGGTTGCGCGATTTTGGCTGCTGCTGCCGGTGGTGCCATCGATGAATCGAACGCTACCTGTTCAGCCAGCGGCTTGGCCCGTATCGTGTCTGATGATCAGATCGGTCAGGCAGGTCTGATCGCGATTCAGGCCGGCGGCGCGTTTAACTCGCAGGAAGTCAGATTGCAGTTCACTGTCAATGATCCCATCATTGATTGTCCTACGGGGTCTGATTTTATTCTCGGCAGCCTGTTTAGCAACCAAACCACACCCGCCACATGGGACTATACCGGGGTAGGTAATATCGCGGCTGACAATGCTGCGGCTGTTACTGGCGCCGGCAACACCGGTGTAGGTGGTGACCTTAACATCTATATCGGTGCTGAGCTACGTACAGATGAAGCAGCCGCTGCGCCCTATGACTCCGTCACCTGTGATGGCGCATTTGATGTGACCCTGTACTACTAGGCGGTCGTCCTAAAGAAAAATCTAAAGCCCGCTTGCCTTGATGGCTGGCGGGCTTTACTTTTATGCTTATGAGATCACAAAGAGCCAAAACCGCTTTTATCCTGCTGGCTGCAACCTGTAGCCTGATCGTGCGCCCGGCAATGGCGCAAATCGCAATCGATAACGGGGTGCCGGTCACCATACCGGTGGAGGCAGACATGGATAATAATTTCGCGGTCGATGTCACCGATATTGATTTTGGCATAATTGGAGCCACCAACGCCGTGGGCGAGACCGGGGAGCTGATTATGGCCCCGAATGGCAACCTTGATGAAGCCAGCGGCAACACCGATCCTGTAGCGCGGATCGTCTCCAGCAGCGGCCCCGGCACCCCAGGCATACTGGATATTGAAGGGGCCTTGACCAACACGCTGGTCTATATCCGTTACAGCAATGTACAAAACCTGACCTGTAGCGCCTGCGGCGGCAGTCCGCCTGAACTGATTATCTCCCAGATTACAGATAACGCCGCTGATCAGGCCGGATTGTGGTCGGTCGATGACGCCGATCCCGATGGTGACGCCATACCAGGGCAGATCACCACCAGCGGCACCGGCACGGCCCTGATCAATATCGGTGCCACCCTGCGCACCGATGGCAGCGGCACCCCCTACCCGTCGGGCACTTATGCCGGATCGGTCAATGTCACGCTGGAGTATTAGGGTATGCGCAGAGGCGGGTTAATTATTCTGGTAATTGTGACAGCGCTGCTCTGGCTTGGCCCGCCGTCAGCAGCCACGGCTCAGACCACCCTCACTGAAATCACCCCCTTCAGCTTTGGCCGCTTTTCTTTAAGAAATAACACCGCCGCGCATGAACTGATTGTCAACGCCGCCACCAATATCGTGACTGCGGACGCACCCTTTGTCGTCGATATAGACCCGCAGCGTGGTGAATATTTGCTCGAAGGTTTCGACCCCGGCGAGGAAATCACCATCACCATTGATGATGGTGGCCTGACGTTAAATGGCGGGGGCGGCACAGAAGTCTTCGCCACGGTGGATTACACCATCAGCCCATCACCCGTGATCGCGGGCGGCGGCGGCGATGTGACGTTTTATGTAGGCGCCACCTTGCGCACACTCGGCAACGGTGTAACTTATCCTACGGGGACGTATAATGATGACCTGGATATCCAGTTTGACTGGGTACCCTAGTTATGACCACAACCACAAAAAGGCGGAATATGTGAACATCATGCATGCAAAAAACTCCCTCAAACAGGTTTTGCTCGGTCTGATTTTGCTAGGGATACTCATAGCCCCGCCCGCAGGTGCGGCGTGGGCGCAGGCGATGATCATGCCGCTGCGCGTCACCTTCGAAAGTCGCGACCGCACAGCGGATATTGTCCTCTTTAACCCCTCCAACACCGCCGCCGTCACCTATAAACTCGGCTGGCTCAACCGCGCCATGACCGAGGATGGGAACTACAAAGTCGTCGAAGGCCCGCTCAACCCGGAATTTGACCCGGAAACCGCCATCCTGTTCAGCCCGCGTCAGGTGACTTTGCCACCCGGCGGCAAGCAGAAAATTCGCTTGTCTTTACGCCGCCCGGCGGATCTGCCTGACGGCGAGTACCGCGCCCACCTGAATTTGCAGCGTGTAGGGGCCTCGTCACGACGCAATGTGCCGAGCAATGCCCCCGAAGGGGTCACCGTGCAGATGGGGATGAATTTTGGCATCGCCATTCCGGTGATCGTTCGTCAGGGCGGCCCCTATGACACCACCGCCACCATCGGCAAACCCTCGTTCATCCCCGCCTCCGCCGATGGCAAACAACCCGCCAAAGTTAAATTCGATATCATCCGTGGCGGCAAATACAGCGCCAACGGCAAGGTCACTGTGTTCTGGGCCCCGCCCGGCGATAAGGAACGGCAGATTTCTGTTCGTACCGGCGTAAAGATTTATCACGAGATTACCCGGCTAGAAGTCACCATGCCGTTGGAAAAAGGCCTGACCCAGTTGACCGGTGGTTCACTGCGCATCGTCTTTGAAGGCGAGGAGCCTGACGAAGACGTCAAATTTGACGAAAAAACCTTCCCGATTGGGGGATAACCCCTTCTGCAGGGCCGCAGATTCGTCATCGCGGTTGACCCGCTGACTCGCGCCCCTTACTCTGGTGAGGTGGTGATTCGTCCAGAAGGGGCGAATCATTACGGGGCTCACTATTAAAAGTTCAGGATTTCTTCCACTTGAAGTCCAGCTACTGGACGTCCATGCCGGGTGTCTCCGGCGCGAATCTATGCTTTTCAAAATTCACGCGACAGGGCGGTTTCCTGTTCGCGTGCTTTGTGCTGTCTGCCCTGCTGAACGGGTGCGGCGGCTCAACCAGTAGCAGCCCCAGTGCCTCCAATGCCCCGCAAACCGCAGAAACCAGCGCTACCGACAACGGCATGATCGCCCCCCTGACAGGTGCCGCTCCCCCGCCTGATGCCCAAACCCGCCCGCTAAAGCCCGGACAATCAAACCGCCCGGTCGGAGCCGATGGCCTACCCCAGTTACAAGCCAAAGGTATTAACTACGAACAGCTTTTTACCGAACGCATCGGTGACGACAACAAGCGTTTTGACCGGCTGGAAAATGCAGTTCTCGACATGCGCCGCGACTTTGAATCCGTGCTGCCCTCGGTCGTCCGGCTGGTGGCGGTTGAAAAAGACATTCAGAATTTGGTGACGCAACTAGAAACCCTGCTGCAGGCTGAGCCCCTGCCCCCCGGGTCGTTGCCCGCCAACCCTGTCCCGCCCATGATCGAGGATCTGGCCCCTGAACCCGGAACCATCGCCCACAAGCTGAAAAGTCCGCTGCCCCAGACACAGCCCCCTGCGCAAAGCCCCCCTGTGGCCTCTCCCCCAGAGCAA
>JAMPXY010000041.1 GCA_023700945.1 Alphaproteobacteria bacterium
ACGGGTTGATTCCGGTTACCGCTCGGCGATGTCAGTGCAGTCGTCCCTTGTTATGTATCCCATCCACGCCTTTGGCTCAGAAGAACTCAAACAAAAATACCTGCCTAAACTGGCTCAGGGCGAGTTGATCGGCTGCTTTGGCCTGACGGAACCCGATGGCGGCTCCGACCCCTCGGCCATGCGCACGCGTCTGAAGAAAAGCGGCAGTGGGTACACGCTCTCGGGTGCCAAGCAATGGATTACCAATTCTCCGATTGCTGATGTGTTTGTGGTTTGGGCCAAGAATGATGATGATGACATTATCGGCGTTGTCCTTGAAAAAGGCATGAAAGGCTTAAGTGCCCCTAAGATCGAGGGTAAATTTTCTCTGCGCGCCTCCATCACCGGCGGCATTGCCATGGACGAAGTGCCAGTGACTGAGGATATGATCCTGAATGTAAAAGGCCTGAAAGGTCCCTTCTCCTGCCTTAACTCGGCCCGTTACGGCATTTGCTGGGGCGCATTGGGTGCTGCTGAGTTCTGTTTTCACACCGCCCGCCAATACACCATCGACCGTGTGATTTTCGGCAAGCCGCTGGCAGCCCAGCAACTGATCCAAAAAAAGCTCGCCGACATGGAAACCGAAATTACGCTCGGCCTGATGGCGTGCTGGCGTCTGGGCACATTGCGCAACGAATACCGTGCCGCACCCGAAGCGATCTCTCTGCTGAAACGCAATAACTGCGGCAAGGCACTCGATATCGCCCGCATTGCCCGCGACATGCTGGGCGGTAATGGCATTGCTGATGAATACCACGTCATCCGCCACGTCATGAATCTCGAGGCCGTCAATACTTACGAGGGCACCCATGATATTCATGCGCTTATTTTAGGACGCGCCATTACCGGATTTGCGGCGTTCTAGTTAATGGATTTGGAAGCTTTGTCACCACTTGCTCTCATCCGCCTGCAGACGCAGGTTATGGATGAACTGACCTCGCGAGACGTCATTCACAACCCAAGTCAGCCCGTAGGTGATTATGCCACCTATCTGGCCTGCAAGGCGTTTGACCTGAAACGTGAGCCGCCATCGACCTCCGGTTATGACGCCTGCGATCAAGAAGGCTTGCGTTATCAGATCAAATTCAAACGCCTGCTTTCCCCAACCGACAAACGTCAGTTAAATACCATCAAAGGGCTGGAGCATAAAAAATTCGATTTCCTGATCGGGGTCTTATTCAATGCTGACATGACGATTTATCGAGCGGCCTTGATTCCGTTTGATCTGGTCAAACGGCTTGTTGACCCTACGGCCAAAACTATCAGCCTGAACAACAAGACATGGGATATGGACGGAGTTATCGACATCACGGATAAAGTGAAAGCTCCGCAGGCCTGACATCAGCGACAGATAATTAGTCTGATGGTAAAACCACCAGCTTCATTGCTTCGGCTAGTTCACAGGCGAAAATCTGCGCATCCGGCATCGCCATGAAATATTTGAGTTTCAGCGTCTTGCCCTTGCCAGGATGCACCAGATCCACCCTGTAAAAGGTAGGTTTGTTTTTACTAAGACAAATGGAAATCCGGACACCGGTAAAGGCTGTAACAGGCTCTGGCCTTGATTGCTCGGTAACACCTAAACCCAGCAGAACGAGAGGGAAAAAATCAACCCGGTCAGCATAAATGCGATACCGCCCGTAATCGGTAAGATTGGGCACAATCAGTTTCAAGATGGCTACATATTCAAGCACTAAAAATCCTGCAACCAGCGCTATCAAGGCGTTCTTGTCGAGCGGCAGATTGCTGACTTCAAACATATTGAGGGTTACGCCAATTGCAAAAATCGCGGCCATCGAGCTAAACAAGAGCATCCACAGGATCACCGGCCAGATAGAATGGCCCTCTATCGGGAAATGCACACCCAGACTGCTGCCTGTCGTCTTATCGGAAGAGGTCGCCATCACGTTCATAATCACACCCCCTCCTTCAGGGGATCAATCAAAATCAGCTGGGTTCAATGATCCAAAATTGGTCTGACTGGCCCAGAAACGCTCGATCATTTTGAGCGAATTATTAACATCCAGCAAACGGGCATCGGTGATATCGGTGCCCTTGAGCATATCTTCATGGCGCTTAAACATGGCCGTAATCAAATCGCAAAGCTTTTTACCTTTATCCGACAGACGCACGCGAATTGAGCGCTTGTCATGGACAGAACGTTCTTGAATTAAATAATCGTTCTCCACCATCTTTTTGACGTTATACGACACGTTAGATCCGAGATAATATCCCCGGATGGTCAGTTCACCCACGGTCATTTCATCATCGCCAATATTAAACAGGATCATGCTCTGGACGTTATTAATATCCTGTATGCCCTTGCGGTCTAATTCAATTTTCAGCACATCAAGGAAATGACGGTGCAGACGTTCAATCAGTTGGATCGCATCATAATATGCTGTCGCGGTCACGGTTCACACTCCAGAGTCAGTTTCAGGGATAGTCAAGAACAGGCAGAACTGCCTATTACCAGAGTAATATAGCTTTATTATCAAAATGATAACGCAGTTGGGGCCGAATTCAACCCTTAAATCCATCGGCAAGGCTGCCGGGTAACGGTGCGAAGTAGTTCAAAATCTCGGTTTGACCCAGATTTTCCAATGTTTCCGGCTGCCACCGCGGGGTTTTATCTTTATCAACCAGCATCGCCCGCACCCCCTCGAAAAATTCCTCACCACGCATAAAACGGCGGGCAATGACATAATCATCCTCGATAATGAGGTCAAAATCCTGACCCGCTGCGCGCTTCATGCGCTCAAAAGTCACCCCCAGCGACAAGGGCGAGCGTGTCTGCAACAAAGCCAGCGTACTTTGTGCCCATTCAGCGGACTGCTGCGCCAACGCCGCCAGAATAGCCTGCGGACTCTCGGCGCCACAACACTCATCAATCAAATCCTGATGCTGACAGAGCAGCCCGGTTAGCACCGGGGTCTTGTGAAACCGCGCCAATACCTCTTCAACATTTCCCCCGTCATGAAAGGCCGCCATCATATCATCGAGAGCTGCAGCATAGACATAATGAGAGGCAAAACCCCCATAAACCGTATCCTCGGGCCCGATGGTCATGCCGGTCAACGCCAGACACATTCCCATCGCCCCGGGAGCCCGCAACAAATAATAACTCGCCGCCACATCGGGGAAAAAACCAATCCCGGTTTCAGGCATGGCCCAACGAGTATTTTCTGTGGCCACTCGAAAACGGCACGCCCCGGCCACACCGTAACCACCCCCCATCGTAATCCCGTCCATCAAGGCCAGCGTTGGTTTGGGGAAATGATAAATTGTACGGATCAGGTTATATTCATCGTAAAAATAACGGTCATTGCGGCTCACATTTGCGCGCTCTGCCCAAGTGGATTTAATATCGCCCCCGGCGCAAAAAGCTTTTCCCCCCGCGCCACGAAACACTACCAACCCAACCGAGGGATCCTCTTCCCACAACATCAAGCCCTGCTGGATTTGCACAATCATGCCCTGCGACAGGGCATTGAGAGCCGCCGGACGGTTGAGCGTGACGGTCAGGACAGCGCCTTGCCGGTGGATCAGGATTTCATTTTCAGTATTCGTTGACATGGCCGGGATTCAGGGGTTTATTGAGCCCCGATTAGGCCATACTCTCAGGAAGGATGCAAACGAAATGACCCGTCCGAACCCGCTCTCCCTGATGGGCATACTGCCCTCTGAAGCCCGAGCACACGAAATTCCAGCAGGCCGTCCGCTAGAAGGATATCCCCGCATCCGCCCGCGCCGCAACCGCACCGATGGCTGGATACGCGAGATGGTCGCCGAACACCACCTCAGCACCGCTGATCTGATCTGGCCGGTTTTTGCTCTGGATGGCGACAACGTCCGCGAAGAAATCAAGTCCATGCCGGGGATTGAACGGCTTTCTATTGATTTGCTCACGGAAAAAATCAAGGAAGCAGCAGACCTTGGTATTCTGGCCGTAGCCTTATTTCCGGTCACGCCCCTGTCTCTGAAAACTGACGATGGCCGTGAAGCTTGGAATCCTGATAACCTAATGTGCCGCACGATTGAAGCCCTCAAAGCCGCCGTTCCCCACATTGGCATTATCACTGATGTCGCCCTTGATCCCTACACATCCCATGGACACGATGGTTTGCTGGAAGATGGACACATCGTCAATGACGCCACGGTTGAGGTTCTCAAAAAGCAGGCACTGGTGCAGGCCGAAGCTGGCGCTGATGTGATTGCCCCTTCTGACATGATGGATGGCCGCATCGGTGCCATTCGCGATTATCTTGATCATGCGGGTTATACCGATGTGAAAATCATGTCCTATGCTGCCAAATACGCCTCAGCCTTTTATGGCCCCTTTCGTGATGCGGTCGGCTCGAGCGGTGCCCTGAAAGGTGACAAAAAAACCTATCAAATGAACCCTGCCAACAGCGATGAAGCCCTGCGCGAAGTTGCACTGGATATTGCCGAAGGTGCCGATATGGTGATGGTGAAGCCAGGCATGCCCTATCTCGATGTCATCCGCAGGGTCAAAGACGAATTCCGGATGCCCACCTTCGCCTATAATGTCAGCGGCGAATATGCGATGCTGAAATTCGCTGCTCAGGCCGGATGTCTGGACTACGATAAGGCCCTTATGGAGATGCTGCTGGCATTCAAACGCGCCGGTGCGGATGGCATCCTGAGCTATGCCGCCGTAGAGGCCGCCCGCAAGCTGGCCTGAAGAAGTCGCAGAATTCTGCCATTTTTATGATCGACATGGACTCCGGAAACTCCGGCTAAGTTCCTTTATTAATTCGTAAATTTCCTGTGTCACACTTAAACTGGCAACAGGCGATTCGCACCCATGGATAAAACTGCCACTATCAAACTGCAAAGAGACCGCTTTTTAGCCTTCTCATTTGCATCGGCTGACCTGTTTATCGAAGTCGATGAATCAGGGGTGATTGATTTCGCCCTTGGCGCCGCCCGTACCCTGACCGGGATCAATGAAAATATTCTGGTCGGCCAGAACTGGCTATCCGTGTTTATCGCACAAGATCGTCGTACCCTGCTGCAGATGCAATCGCGTGCCCGCGCAGGTGAACGCTGCGGCCCCTATCTGGTGACACTTGATCAAACATTAGGCAATGGCCAGAAAGCCATTCTCACCGGAATCAAAATGCCAGGCAGCGAGAAGCTTTACCTAACACTGGGCTTCTCTAATACAATGATGATCCAGATGGCAGAGGGTATTGCTGGCAAAGAAAACTACAAACTACTTGATAAAGATAATTTCCTTATCGCCGCACAAGACACCATCAATATTGCCCGTTCCATGGGGCAGGATATCGACATGACCCTGCTCGACATTGAGAACATCAACGAGATTAAGGACAAGATGGGGGAAGAATGGTGGGGCAGTTTCCGCGAGGCGGCAACAGAACTACTTTGTTCCCAGTCAGCCGATGGTCAGGCTGCTGCTGAAATTGACGCCGGTCGCTACAGCATCATTCACGATCGTTCCATCACCACCGACACCTTGCTTGAGCAATTGACCCAACTGGCAAGCGAACGCACAGCTGGCGAAGAAACAATAGAAATCAAGGGGAAAACCGTACAAGCCGACATCCAATCCCTGAGTGAACGTGAAACCAGTAAAGCTCTTGTTTACACAATTAATGAATTCGAACGAAAAGGCACCGCCCTCAATATTGAAACGCTTAACTCCGGCTTCAAAGCTTACGTCACCGCCAACGCGCACAAGATTCAACAGTTCAAGGCGATGATCGAACAACTCAATTTCGATTTCCATTACCAGCCGATTGTCGACATTGACACCCTCGAAGTGGCCCATTATGAGATGCTCGCCCGCTTCAAAGATCAGGGATCAACCCAGGAATGGATCGTTTTTGGTGAAGATATCGGCATGGCGGCTGATTTTGATATTGCGGTATGCGAACGCGCCATAAACTACCTGCTCTATAAATCACAAGGTCGTCGGACAAAATTTGCCATTAATCTCTCAGGCCAATCGATCCAGAATGAACAGTTCTTCAAAACCCTCCTCGCCAAGCTTGATCTCAACAAGCATCTGGCTGACCGGATGATTTTTGAAATCACTGAGTCAACCGAGATCAAGGAACTTGATCTGGTAAACAACTTCATCAAGATCATGCAAGATCGCGGTTTCAAAATGTGTCTGGATGATTTTGGCGCGGGTTCTGCTTCGTTCCAGTATCTACAAAAGCTGCATGTTGACTATCTCAAGATTGATGGTCAGTACACGCGCAAAATCCTGACCAGTCAGCGCGATGCCGTGATGGTACGTAATCTGGCGCGCATGTGTCAGGATTTGAATATTACGGTAATTGCGGAGGTTGTTGAAACTATCGAGCAAGCTCGCCTGATTAAGGAAATGGGTATACCGCTGGCCCAAGGCTACTTGTACTCCAAACCCCTGCCCAAGCCCGATTTCGACCCCGCAGTGGCCCGCAAGCGTATCCCGCCCCTGTAACGGCACGGCTTTTGCAGGGCAATATTCGCGGGGATAAAAGAATAGTTACAATCTGTTAAGGCTTTTCTGTCACCCTCAAACCATAGAATATTAAGCGCACTCTGGGTATGAGATTCGCAACCGCCTGAGGCGGCAAAGAAAGGATTTCTTTGACTTTGTCATGAAAATTTTAGGCTTCATAATTGTTATCGCCTGCACCTTCGGTGGCTATCTTTGGGCCGGCGGGCATATGGCGCCTATTGTCAAAGCAGCACCCCCGGAAATCCTGATCATTATGGGCTGCGCCATAGGCGCATTCATTGTCGCTAACACGACGCATACGATCAAGGCCACCCTTAAAAATATGAACTGTCTGATCAAGCCCGAAGCCCATGATAAGGCTTCATATATGGAGCTGCTCAGCGTCATGTATATGCTGTTCAAACTCGCCCGGACCAAAGGTTGGCTGGCGTTGGAATCCCATATCGAAGACCCCGAAAACAGCGAACTATTCAAACAATTCCCCGGATTTAGCCATAACCATCACGCGATTACCTTTGTCTGCGACTATCTGCGGATTATTTCTTTGGGCAATGAAAACCCTCACGAGATCGAAGCGTTGATGGATGAGGAAATTGAATCGCTGACCCACGAAAAAGAACACCCCGCCCACGCTGTACAAACCATGGCTGACGGTATCCCGGCGCTGGGGATTGTCGCAGCGGTTTTGGGGGTTATTAAAACCATGGGTTCGATTACAGAACCTCCGGAAATTCTGGGTAAGATGATCGGTGGCGCACTGGTGGGGACATTCCTCGGCGTGTTTCTGGCTTATGGCTTTATTGGCCCTCTGGCAGGGGCATTAAAAACCAGAGCTGAATCAGAAGTGCTTTACTACCGCTGCATGAAAGTATCCATCATTGCCTTCCTGCAAGGGGCCGCCCCACAAGTAGCCGTAGAGTTTGCCCGCAAGTTTCTGCCCCATCATGTGCAACCCGGCTTCCTTGAGCTTGAAGAAAAACTCAACGAACTGCCGAGCCCGAGTTAAGAATAACCCCTCAGGGATAACGAATGGCCAGCAATAAGAAAGACAACGAGCTTCAGCCGATCATCATCAAAAAGGTGAAAAAATATGCGGCAGGCCACCATGGCGGCGCATGGAAAGTAGCCTATGCCGATTTCGTGACCGCGATGATGGCGTTCTTTCTTTTGCTTTGGTTATTGAACGTAACAACCGATGAAGCCAAGAACGCGATTGCCAACTATTTTGATCCCACCCATCCTGAACTCTCCGATGCCACCAGCGGTTCCGGCGGGGTCTTGGGTGGCCTGACCGTTACCACTGAGGGGGCCATGGCCAATATGACCCAGCCAGTAACAGCCCCCCGCGCCTCCGGGGCAACACGTACCGCCAACAAGGCCGGCAGCTCTGGCGTGGATAATCCTGAATTTGCCGAAGGCGAACTCCAGAAGCTTGAAGAAGAGTTCAGAAAAGAAGAAGAGAAGCGGTTCGAGGAAGCAAAGCAGGAAATCGAAGAAGCCCTGCAAAAAGATCCCGAACTACAGGAATTGATGAAAAACGTCCTGATGGATATCACACAGGAAGGTTTGCGGATTCAGGTCATCGATCAGGAAGGCCGTCCGATGTTCGCTAGCGGTAGTGCCGAAATGTATGACTACACCCGAAAATTGATGAGCAAAGTCGCCCAGATCATCCTGAAGATGCCCAATGATCTTTCGATACGCGGCCACACCGACAGCCACCCCTACGCTCCCGGCGCTAGCTACACTAACTGGGAGCTCTCCGCTGACCGGGCCAACTCCACCCGGCGCATTCTGCGCCAAACCAATATTCCTGAATCACGACTGCAAAATGTCATGGGCAGAGCCGACCGCGATCATCTCCTGCCCGAGCAACCGCTCGACCCGCGCAACCGCCGCATCAGCATCATTCTGTTGAAGGAAACCATGACACAGGCCTACGAGCGCGGCGCCTTCAAGGACAAGGTCAAGCAAGGATCTCAACTGGAAACCGACATGAAAAAACAGATTGAGACCTTCAAAAAATCCCAAGGGGCCGTCCAGTTCCCCTAGTTTCAATATGTTGCAGTGCAAATTGCACGTTGGCTGTGATCTGATTATGATTACGACCAATGAAAAAAATAATTCTGATCCACAGGGACTTTCACAAAAGCTCGGCCTGCACGATGGCACCAGGGCAAACCCGTCGCCTGATCGGGATCCATACACCGCAAGACACTGATGCCGCCACTAACCGTGCTGTAAAAAAAGGCCTGATGGAGCATGGCTACGAAAACAACGTCCTGCCGGGAATGATGAGCGCCAATAACTGCTCGCTCTGTCAGGCCTGTGTGCAATTGCGCATCGTCGTTCCAGAATATAAATTCTCGGCCAACGAACGAAAACTCATGTACCGCAATCAACAATTTGCCACCAGCCAAAAGCAGACCGACTATAGCCCCGAACATTTTGCGCTCTATCTGCTCCACTTTGCCGCCCGCATCCAGCGACTGGGATGCCCGCAACCATTTACTGAGCCCGTGTTCCAGTTCATTGCCAAAGCCCGCTCTCATACACAAACAATCAGTGATGCCAAAAGCGGAAATATGCACGCGGTTTTATATTATGATGATTACGGAGACAGCCTTTATGCGGCCCATCAGGTCTACGATCCAGATCTCTCTCAATGCCACAGTCTGGGGCGCTATGGCATTCTAAAACTGATAGACCACGCGCAACAACGTGGCGATGTTAAGCATATCTATATCGGATACTGGGTCAAAGATAGCCCGGCAATGGATTACAAAAAACAGTTTCAGCCGCTTGAAGCGTTTATTGCTGGGGCATGGGTGCCTTTCGACCCCGACTGCCACACCAGCACCCCGCACCTGCCAGTGCCAGAAAAATTATCAATCAAATTTTCCTGACTTGGGGAAACCGTTTGGCGGCAGCTTACCTGCCTGCGCACGCTCGGCAATCCAGGCCTTGACACTATCAACCTTGGCTTCAGATGAGCCAGAACGATAGGTCAGCCCTGCTTTCAGATTAAAGGTCCGGGCGTCACCCAGACGGCCATCCTTGAATTTCTGCAGGATCACACCTTTGCCCTTGGTCATCTCGGGAATTTGCTCAAGCGGAAAGATCAGCATCTTACGGTTGGTGCCAATCGTGGCAATATAGTTATGATCCGGCGCAACACGCAGGCATATTTTGGCCTCGGTTTTTTCATCGACATTCAATATTTGCTTGCCGTTCTTGGTTTGCGCCAGAACATCTTTTTCGGGCACGATGAAACCACGACCATCCTCAGAGGCAACCAGCAATTTTGCCTCCGGATTATATACCAGCAGCGCCGCAATATCGGAATCATTAGGCAGATCGACCATTAACCTCACCGGCTCACCAAAACCGCGGCCCGGCGGCAATTTATCACAGGCTATCGTGTAAAAACGACCATTCGTACCAAAGGCAATCAGTTTATCATTAGTCATCGCTTCAATCACAAAGCGTGCACGGTCGCCGTCCTTATAGGTGAAATCCTTAGGATTATGCTCATGCCCCTTCATCGCCTTGATCCAGCCTTTGGCCGAGCAAATCACCGTAATTGGTTCTTTCTCTGTCAGAGCATCTTCAATTTGTTCAATCGCCACCAAGCTCGGCGCCTTGCCAATCTTGGTACGGCGGGCGCCCAAGGCTGTCCCGGCACCAAACAATTCCTTGATCGTACCGATTTGCTTTTTGATTTCTTTCCATTGCTTGGATTCTGATTTCAACAACGCCTGTAGGGAATCACGTTCCTTGGAGAGATTGTCATGCTCGCGCTTCAACTCCATTTCCTCAAGTTTGCGCAAGGAGCGCAGACGCATATTAAGGATGGCTTCAGCCTGCACATCAGTCAGCTTGAAAGTCTTCATCAAAACCGGTTTAGGCTCATCCGATTCACGTATAATACGGATCACCTCATCGATATTCAGATAAACGATCAGGTAACCGGCCAGCACCTCTAAACGGTGCAGCACTTCTTCAAGACGGTACTGCGAACGGCGTACCAATACTTCCTGACGGTGATTAAGCCACGCCTGTAAAACCTCTTTCAGGTTCATGACCTTAGGCACCAATCCGCCATCAAGAACATTCATGTTCATCGCAAAGCGGATTTCAAGATCACAATTGCGGTAAAGCGCTTCCATCAGCAGTTCGGGCGCTATATTACGCGATTTAGGCACCAGCACCAGACGGATATCCTCAGCGCTTTCATCACGCACATCGTCCAGCATCATGAGTTTTTTGGAGGTAATCAACTCGGCAATTTTCTCAATCAGCCGTGATTTCTGCACCTGATAAGGAATTTCAGTGACAACAATTTGCCACGCCCCACCCTTAGCCTCTTCCACTTCCCACTTAGCCCGCAAGCGGAAAGACCCCTTGCCGGTTTTGTAAGCATCTAAAATATTTTCTTTCGGTTCAACCAATGTGCCACCAGTCGGGAAATCGGGGCCCTTCACGATCTTACAAAGTTGCTCAACACTGGCATCCTCTTCCAGCATCAACTCCATCGCCTCGCACAACTCACCTACGTTATGCGGCGGAATGTTGGTAGCCATGCCAACAGCAATCCCGGAGGAACCATTTGCCAACAAATTGGGGAAATTGGCAGGCATGACAATGGGCTCGCTGCCCTCACCGTCATAAGTTGGGCGAAAATCAACCGCGTTCTCATCGATCCCCTCCATCAACAATTCAGCAACCTTGGTCAGGCGCGCTTCGGTATAACGCATCGCCGCCGCATTATCGCCATCTATGTTACCGAAGTTCCCTTGCCCATCTACCAGCGGATAGCGCACGGCAAAATCCTGTGCCAAACGGACGAGTGCATCATAAACCGACTGGTCGCCATGCGGGTGAAATTTACCAATCACATCACCGACAACCCGTGCCGATTTTTTTGGGCTGAGCTCGGGCTTTAACTTCAACTGGTACATCGCGTACATCAAGCGACGATGTACAGGTTTCAGACCGTCGCGCACATCCGGCAGCGACCGCGACATAATCGTTGAGAGCGCATAGGACAAATACCGTTCCGACAGGATATCGGTGATCGCCTGATCCAAAATCTTTTGTTCAACGGGAGCGGCCGGGCCGCCTGATTTGCCTTTACGTGCCATGGCTTGGTTTTAACCGATTCACAAAGGGATGCAAGTCTATAAAGCGCGGATTTCTGCGGTTTTCCGCAAGTTTCAGGCAAAAGCTTCCTCTGCCGGCTGACAACGGCGGGAAAACCGCTCCTGAAAACGGATACGGGCTTCGGGCAACCCCTGCGTATGGTGTACGAACGCCCAGTGTTCAAGGAAATAAGCCGTCATCTGCAAACCAGTCAACACGTCGACGGCATCGCCCCCGCTGCGGGCAGGCCTGAGAAAATATGGCAGAGGTAATAATTTATCGAGATAAGGTTCAGCAGCTTTGGCACTCACCGCCCGACCCGATTTGGGCGAGATATGAGTAAGGGTTCTGACATCGCCCCCGGCAGCACATTTAGTCAGATCAATGCCAAACCCCAGTTCACGTAAAAAAGCCAGTTCCCACATCACATAAGTGGGGGCCCAGGTTTCGGTTTCCAATGTCTGCAACAGCGCGAGCATGCCATAAAACAACCCGCAGTGACTTTCCCGCTCAGGTAAAGCGGCATCAGAGAGCGCGCAGGCCGAGAGCAAGGCCCCCAGCCGCAGCGAGTCATCCATCACGCTGGCAGCCAGCGCCGTATGCAATTCCAGATCAAACGTGCCCATGCTTTCAGCCACACGTGATCCCCACTCCACACTGACCAGATTCCCTGGTTGCAGTACCCCGCGCATCCGCGCCGAATGGGCTCCCCGCGCATAGCCAATATGGCGGCCATGCTGCTCGGTCAGTAACGACACCACCGCGCCGTTTTCCCCGTGGGGTCGCACACTGAGAACAATCCCCTGATCTTTCCAGATTTCCATGTACACAGATTAGCAAATACTGGCTTGGCATAACAGGAATTGTTCTCCATTATGAGTGGCAAGATGTGAACAAATACTGACCTGGATTTTTTCATGCTGCCACTCAAACCCTTTTATTTGATTCGCCACGGCCAAAGCCGCGCCAATGAACGCCACATCACGGCAGGAGGTCTCTTCGACAGTCCCCTGACCGACCTCGGGCGGCAACAGGCCCAGCGCCTCTCACCTTTTCTGAGAAACGGCATGCTGCCCTCGCCAGCAAAAGTTTACCACAGCACCATGATCCGCGCCCGTGACACGGCGGATATCCTCAATCAGGGGTTGGGGCTGGAAATGGTGTCTGACTTTGATTTGCGTGAGCACGATATGGGTGTCTGGGATGGTCTGCCATGGGAACAGGTACTACCCCAACTGAAGTCCGGCGTGGCTCCGCCCGGCGGAGAAAGCACCGAAGTTTTTGCCCATCGCATCAGGCATGTACTGAAAAAAATTCTAATCACGGCAGATGTCGAAAAGCCACCCCTGATTGTGGCCCATGGGGGACTGTTTCATGCCATAGGATTTTTGTACGAATACGCAATGTCAGAAATCCAGAATTGCCATCTGCATTACTTTGAACCAGTACCAGATCAGGCTTTATTCCCATGGCATGTCTGGCAGTTTGATGTTGATGGCGATAACTTGATACGCCGTCCAGCGCCTTTTAATATTGATTTGGCAATGGCTTGTGAGTAACCAAGCCTGTCCGATAAAAAAATCCCCCTGTCTTACAGGGGGATTTTTTTATCCTATACCGCTTACCAGGTTCTGAACTTGCCTGTATCAACGTGGACAAAATTACTACGCGGATAATACCCTACGCCGCCAGCCTTGAAACCCGTTGCAATATCACGCAAACCACGCGTGGATACACCCGCCATACGAAAATCAATAGCTTGGCCAGAGAGGTGCATCGAGTTACGTGCCACGCCCGTACTGGCATCGCGCAGCATGGCGTTTGTTTTTGGTGAACGATAACCAGAGAGAATCTCCAATGGCTGATTGCGCCCGGTTTTACGGTGCACCGAATAAATAATATCAATTACCCGAGGATCAATCGGAAAAACCTCATTGGTACGGAAATCGCGGAGGACGTAATTGATCTCTTCGAACGCATCGGGCAGATATTTAGCTCCGACCCGGTAGGTCCCAGAAAAATTTTCACCGGTGTGCGTATTCACAAAGGCAATGTCATAAGAGCCGCTGGACGGCATCTTAATCGCAGCAGCCTCTGCCACGGAAGGAAGCAGGAATGTACCAGCAGCCGCCCATAGGCCAGCTTTCATAACATCACGGCGGGAAATGCCCTGTTCGGGGGAATCAGAATTTATGAGAAACATGTCGAGGGGATACCTGTAGCTGTTGACGACGATATAATGTCTTGGCGTTGGTTGCTCGTTTAGTTGAGACAGATGAGGGGTATAAATAGAAGTTTTGAGGAGGTAAGTAAAGGAACTTACTATTAAAGTGTAATTGATCGCCCCCGACTGATGCAAGGGCGATCTTTTAAGTCTTTGATTCTATTTTAGAATTTATTCGTGTCTTTATCCACAGCTTCAGCCAGCCGGGTTGCTGACAACTCAGGAATATGGAAATCTTTGGCCGCTGCCATCACTTTTATCAGGCGATGATCCTGCTTGTAGACATCAGGTCCGTAGACCAGACGTCCTTCCCCATCCAGCCACATCGTCTGGTAGACAATAAAAACCGGGAATGGCGCGGCAGCTGATATCTCAACCGTGGCTCCCTTCTTGATGATTGCATCCATCTTGTCATCTGACCAACCTTCGTTCTTGGACAGAACAAAACGAGCAATCTCCTCGGGTTTTGATAGCCGCACACACCCGGAACTTAAAGTACGCTGGGTCTTTTCAAAATATTCCGGGGCATTGGTATCATGAAGATAAATATCAAAATCATTCGGCATCAGTACGCGGATACGACCCAACGCGTTATTGGCCCCCTGACGCTGAACCATGCTCAGTTGGTTCATGTCGCGACTGCCCATATTTGACCAGTCGATCTCGGTCCCACTCACTGTCCGGCGATCTTTACCAGTCCCTTGGTATATCTCAATGCCTTTCTGGGCCAGATAATCAGGGTTTTCTCGCAATTTCGGCAGAAAATCCTTCATTTTTATACCCATCGGCACTGTCCAGTTGGGATTAAAGCGAATTCCCTGAATCTCGGCACGGAAGGCCTTGGTCTGACGATCAGGCTTACCCACAATTACCGGCATTTCATGAGCGACTTTGCCATTTTCCACCGCCCAAAGGGTCTGTGAAGGTATATTGACCATGATGTAACGCTCGGGCTTCACCTCATCCATCCAGCGCAAACGCTCGAGATTTGCGATCACCTGCTCCATCTGCTCACGGTGACTACGGTTCAGCACCTCTAAAGTTTTAGGGCCCACCACCCCATCAGGTTCCAGATTATGTTCAAGCTGGAAACTCATCATGGCGGCCGCGGTATTATCATCATAGAACTCTTCCGGGCCATGGACGCTATTATACTCAACTCCCAGACGCTGCCGCAGGGCCTTGACCCCCGCATGGCGATCACCGGGATAAAATGTCCGTCCGCCGAGCTTAATCGGCAGGATATTGTCAAACTTCGCCTCATCCCGGCTGAGCCTGACCAATTCCTCACGCAACTTGTTATAGAAGTTATTTTGTGGAGCAAGTTGCTCAAGTGCCTCGGTGGGATCACCGCTCACACTTACACGGTGCAGTATGTCTGATACCGGCAACGGCTGACGCCAAAATTTTTCATGCTCGTTGGCGGCGGCAGCATTAACCCGCATTCCGGTCATATCGCGACCATAACGTGCCACTGCGTCAGTCAGCAGCAACTCAAGCTGTGCCTCACTGTCCGGCGCTCCCTGCAACAACGTTTCAATTTCGCCTACATGATAGTCAGCCGGGTTCAGACCATGAGTCCAGGAATCCTGCAGGAACGCCAAAACCATCCGGGCCTTGTCAGCATTGCCGCGAGAGCCTGTCCAAAGTGGTTTATGCTGCCGTGCCTCGTAAAATGACTGAATGGCTTCCCGATCTGAAAGCTTCTGCATCCCCACAGCGCCCAGCGCCATGGATTCGCCATAAGATGCCTGCTTGAGCAGACTGGAACTAAAAAACATCTCCTTGGTCGGCACCGTAAATTGGCCCTGCGCCATCGCCGAATACCCGGCAGCCGTGCACATGAGGCCCGCCGACACCGCAACCAAAAGAAATCCCCTGATTCTTCTGGAAGAGCCGCTCGATTTATTATTTTCCTGCCGTGACATAATATGAACCCCGCAAAGGATTTTGACAGTTATATTGTCGCGCCAAAGGATTAAGAGTTGATTAGCAGGAAGGAGAGATCATCAAGAAAAGAATTATTATTAAAAATCTGATAGTTATCATACATCTTTGATAGATAAATTCAAGACAGGGCGCCCAAATACTTTACCCGCCATAACACAAGCCCTTAAAATACATTAAATATGAAAAATATTGTTGGAGTCACTATGAAAAAAACCGCCTCGCGGCGGGTTTTATCTTTTAAGTGACCATCTTATCAGGCGCTGGCCTTCTCATCCTGCTCAAACAGAATTTTATTCAGCTCGGCTCTAAACTTAGAGGCATCCGCAATAAAGGGCACTACGGTAACCCGACTTCCGGTTCCGGTTATGACAACACTGGCATAACCCAGAAGTTGACCAATAATTGTCCGTGAAAGCTCAACACTTTCCAATTTGGTATAGCGGAACTGAATTGTATCCAAATTAATAATTCCATGGCGGATAATGACGCGCTTATCAGTCGCCGCCAGCAAAAGAAAATAGCGGGTCAGATACGACACTGCCAGCATCAACACACTAACAAACATAAGGAACAGTCCTAACGCAAACGCCTTGATCATCACAAGCGCCGCCAGAACAAAAACCACAACCCCTTTCCAGTAAATACCGGGGCTGATAGTCGCCACCCGCAAGACCTTTTCATCCGGCATCAAAATAGACTCGAGCGCCTCTATGCCTGTCGCAGTGGTACGCTCCCTGACTGACACCTTCTGTGTTCCTGTCTCAGAAATTTTAGGCGGCTGCGTTTGATTCTTCTCGGTCATGAGACTCTCGCTTTCTCGATTGCGCGTCGAAAGGCAATCGGATTTGAAATCGGTGGTAATATCACCTCACCAACCCCCATTCCACGCACCATGATACGCCCATAACCAAAAATACGCCCAAGCACACTTTGCAAGACATTGACCCCTTCGATACGATCAATGCTCATTTCCCCAACATAACGCGCGACCAGACCGCGCTTGAAGATCAGACGGTTGTTTGTGATCGCAATTTCTGTAGTTGCCTTGGTTACCATCATTGAAGCAAACCGGAGAACACCAAAGATAAAAATGAAGAAAGCACCGATGCGAATACCGGGATGCAATTCTTGCACCTTTCCTATCCATGTCTGCGCCTCGAACCCGTGCCAATAGTTCTGCTGAAAATAGACGGCAGCCACAATCATCACAATGCAACCAACAATCCCCCAGAAAATCGCCAGCACAGCGCGAAGCGTATACATCCAATGAAAATGGCCGATATGGATAATTTCCTCATCAGGACTCAAAGATTGCTGGACATACAGCATGAGGTCTAATCTCCCATAGAAATGCCCAAAGCCCGGGCGGTATGGACCAGCGTACCATTGAGATCGACCTGTTGATAGGCCTTGATTGCATCTTCAATGGCAACATCAATCACCTGTCTGTTCGACCATGCGACCATCCGGCCAAATTTACCTTCATTAATAAGGTCAACCGCCTTAACCCCAAAGGCCGAAGCCAGCAAGCGGTCATTATAGGTCGGCTGGCTACCGCGCTGGACATGGCCCAGCACCGTCACCCGGGTTTCAGACCCGGTCATATCTGAAATTTTATTGCTGAGATATTGACCAATACCCCCATAACGTTTCTCGCCGCCCATATATTCCAGCTCCAGCTTGCCACCATCAAGCGTTTTAACCGCCTCGGAAACAACGATCAGGGCGAAGTTACGCCCCGTATTTTTGACTTCCTTGATCTTTGCGGCCACACTTTCCAGATTATAGGCCACTTCCGGTATCAAAATAACGTCAGCCCCCCCGGCAATCCCGGCGGCAAGCGCAATATGCCCGGCATCACGCCCCATCACCTCAAGGATCATCACGCGGTCATGGCTGGCGGCAGTGGGTTGCAGGCGGTCGAGCGCTTCCGTTGCCACGGCTACCGCCGTATCAAACCCAACCGAGGTCTCGGTCATACCAATGTCGTTATCAATCGTTTTTGGAATACCAACCATCTTCAAGCCCCCTTGCATGGCCAGACGGTTCAGAATGGCAAAACTGCCATCGCCGCCGATCCCGATAATTCCCTCAACATTCAGAGAGCGGAACCCATCAATAATCTTGCCAGAGAGGTCTTTGGTTGAACCATCAGCCATCGGAAACGCAAAAGGGTTTCCCTTGTTAGTCGTACCAAGAATTGTACCGCCCATACGCATGACGTAGGAATCCATGTCATTCGGGGTCAAAGTCCTGTACTGCGCCGGATCTTTGAGCAGTCCTGCCGTACCATTGATCAGACCTATCGTTTCCCACCCTAGCCGGTGTGCCCGGTGCACCGCCGCCCGAATGGCAGCATTGAGTCCAGCACAATCACCACCACTGGTCAGTATGGCTATTCTTTTTTTAGACATAATATTTTCCTTATTGGCTAACACCCGCAAAACACCTTTCATTTCATACACAATTTATGCTTACCAAACAACGGATTATCTGATACCCTTTTTCAGCTTTTTTAATTTCGGTAATTCTGCTTAAGGGCAATCCCGATGGATGATGAAGACGAACTACGTGAGCGATTGGCGGAGTTGCTAACTGAACACCGCGATCTTGATGACATCATTGATAAAATGCTGGCGCACCAGCCCGTGGACTTCATACAAATGCAACGCCTGAAGAAACGCAAACTGGTACTGAAGGATATGATCCAGAAGCTCGAAAGCCAGTTGCTGCCGGATATTATTGCATGACTGCTATCCCGCCGCTGGTTGGCATTATCATGGGTTCCCAATCCGACTGGGATACAATGAAGGCCGCCGCCGACATCCTTGGCGAATTCAGTGTTACC
>JAMPXY010000042.1 GCA_023700945.1 Alphaproteobacteria bacterium
ACGAACAGGCTGTCTTGGCCCGTACTTTTCTCGGGTTGGGATTTGTCTATGTCGCGGGTACAAGCCTCTTCCGGATTTACCCGCAAGCGGTCTTGCTGATTCAGCGTCAGGAACGGCGGGCACAGGCCACGCCACAGGATCATGAACTGGCCGCTAAAATCAGTGATTTGATGGCGATACAAAAACTCTATCAGGAACCCGACTGTAACCGGGCTTCGCTGGCGCGGGAACTGAATGTTGCGGAAGGCACTTTATCCCGGGTTATCAATGCTCAGTTCGGACGGACAGTGCCGCAATTCCTGAATGAAAAAAGGATCGAGGATGCCAAGCAATTGCTGGCCGATACCGATGCGGCGGTGAAGGTGATTGCTTCCGAGGTAGGGTTTAGTTCACTGGCCTCGTTTAATCGTGTCTTTCGTGATGTAACAGGTGAGTCGCCCAGCGCATACCGGGCCACTTGTTCTAGTAATAATACGTCAAATAAGTAATCATTACGTTAATTCAAGTGATCATTTGTGCAAAATGAGGGGTGTACGTGCCCTAAGTTAAGGATCTGTTTAGAAAAAATGGGGCACTGTCGAAGAATGGGGATGAACTGTCACGGCAATCATGTATAATTTTGCGTGCTGGTTCACAGCTTCAAGTAACTTCAAAAACATCTCTCGTCTCACTCAAAGGAGAATGAATACCATGGTAAAAACAAATCTGACCCATGATCGGTCGCAGGCGGGCTTTACGCTCGTCGAATTGGCGATCGTCATGATCATTATCGGTCTGCTGATTGGCGGTATCCTGAAAGGCCAGGAACTGATTGCCAACGCCCAGATCACCGCGACAGCGTCTCAAGTGAAGGCGATCGAAGCCGCTATGACCACCTTCCGCGACTCCTATAGCGCGGTTCCCGGTGATATGGCGACCCCTGGTGCCCGCTTGCCGAACTGTGTAGCGGCTCCTTGCACCAACACGGGTAACGGTAACAACCGCGTTGATGATGATGATCCCGGTGCTCTTCAAGTTACAACTGATGAAAACGCCGTTTTCTGGACACACCTTGCCGCAGCCGACATGATCGGTGGCGTCAGCTCGACCTCAACCGACGTGGCTGCGTGGGGTAACCAGTTGCCGGCCGCTGAAATCGGTGGTGGCTTTACCGTGGGTTTTGCTGCTGCTGCTGCTAACGCTCCGGGTGCCGCTGGCAACCCCGTGGCGGGTCACTATCTGGCTTTGCAACTGATCCCGAGTACCGCTCTGGGTGCAGCTGCCAGCTTGGTTCTGACTCCGACGCAGGCCGCGCGTATTGACCGTAAACTGGACGACGGCGTTCCGGGAACGGGTGGTACGTTGGCTGCCGGTACGGCCGGTGCCGCCACCTGCTGGGCTGCTGGTCCGCCGACCGTATACAACGAGGCTCTGACAGGTGTTCTCTGCGGTCTGTACCTGCGCATTCAATAGTCGAACATGGAATAAAGAAAAGGCCCGGAGTAATCCGGGCCTTTTTCTTATCTATAATTATTATGGAGGTGTACTTAGGCAGCCTTTTCCAGACGTCCTTGCAGGGCGGCTGTGACCGCATCGCCCATCTGGCTGGTGGTAACCAGGCGGCACCCTGCAGCCATAATATCCGGTGTCCGGTATCCGGCCGCCAGCACTGCCTTGACCGCGTTCTCCGTCTCTAGAGCGAGATCGTCACGGCTCAAGGAATAGCGCAAGGCCATCGCAAAACTCAGGATCGAAGCCAACGGGTTGGCCTTGTTCTTTCCGGCAATATCCGGGGCCGAGCCGTGGACAGGTTCGTACACCGCCGGGCGTTTGCCGGTCTTCGGGTTAACGGGGCCGAGTGAGGCCGAGGGAATCATGCCGAGGCTACCCGTCAGCATCGAGGCTTCATCCGAGAGAATGTCACCAAACAGATTGTCGGTGACAATCACATCGAACTGTTTGGGGTTGCGCAATAACTGCATGGCGCAGTTATCGACATACATGTGCGATAATTCGGTCGTGCCGTATTGAGCCTTGTGCAGGGCGGTGATTTCTTCGCGCCAGAGCATGCCTGATTTCATGACATTGGCTTTGTCAACCGAGCAAACTTTTTTGCGGCGTTGGGCTGCCAGCTCAAAAGCAACGTGACTGATGCGTTTTATCTCTGATGAGGTGTAGACCTGTGTATCAATGCCGCGGCGTTCGCCGTTGCCTATATCCTCGATCAGGCGCGGCTCACCAAAATAGATGCCGCCGGTCAGTTCGCGCACGATCATGATATCCAGTCCGCGGACCACATCAGGTTGCAGGGTCGAGGCACCAAGCAATTCATCAAACGCTTGCGCCGGGCGCAAATTAGCAAACAGGTCGAGCTCCTTGCGCAATCTGAGGAGTCCGGCCTCGGGGCGCAGGTGATAATCAACATTGGTCCACTGAGGGCCGCCAACAGCACCGAGCATGACAAAATCGGCGGCCCTGCATTTTGCCAGCGTGCTGTCAGCCAGAGGGGTGCCGTAGGTATCAGTGGCGATACCGCCGATATGGTCTTCGTCAATGTTGGCGTTCAAAGCGCCTTGCGCATTGAAATGGGTAATAATCTTCTTAACCTCGGCCATGACTTCAGGGCCAATCCCGTCACCGGGAACGAAGAGAATGTTGACTGTATTCATGACAATGTCCTGCTCTAGGCTGATTTTAAAACCCATGGCTGATCGGCCATGAGGGATTGTTCGTGGGCCGTGATGGCTTTTTCCTTTTCGAGTGTCAGGCCAATATCATCAAGGCCGTTCATCAGGCAGTGTTTGCGAAACTCCCCGATCTCAAAAGAAAAATTGCGGGTACCATCACTGACGCTCTGTGCAGCGAGATCAACTTCGATCATCTGTTCGGCGGCGGCAGTTTTCATCAAGGTATCAACCTCGGCCTGAGGCAGAACCACGGGTAGAATGCCGTTCTTGAAACAGTTGTTATAAAATATATCGGCGAACGAGGCGGCAATGATGCAGCGTATGCCGAAATCAAGCAAGGCCCACGGCGCATGTTCGCGACTCGAGCCACAACCGAAATTTTCCCCGGTCACCAGAATTTCAGCAGCGCGATAGGGGGCGCGGTTGAGAACGAAGTCTGGTTTGTCCTGCCCATCCTCCTGATAACGGATATCGTTGAACAGGTTTTTGCCCAGACCGGTCCGTTCGATCGTGGTCAGAAATTGTTTGGGAATAATCATGTCAGTGTCGACATTGATCAACGGGAGGGGGGCGGCGACCGCCTTTAGTTTCGTAAATGGTTTCATGGGTAGACTCAAGCAGGGTCAGCGATCTTTTTCAAGTCGTAAAAAACCGAGCAGGCCGCCGCTTTGAGTTCCGGCTACCGAGATTTGCAGCTGCTCTTCCTTCATTTTTACGTATTTCTGGAGCAATTTACCGCTAAACGCCCCGGCATATTTCTTGGCCGGGTCGTCCAGCGCCATCATGCGGCGCAGCACGTCGCGTGGGGTGCGCTGGCGCTCTTGGTGTGGGCGCGGGATCAGATCACCGTCATAGGCATCAACGATACAGGCCACTTGGGCAAAGGTGGGCAGGCGGTCGGCCATGAATTGCTCCGGCCCGTGGCCGTCAATCCGTTCATGGTGATAGAGAGTTACGGCATGTCGTACTTGTATATGGGGGTGGTTTTTCAAGGCCGGGTTACGCTCTGTCATTGTCTGCAGCATTCCGGCGCCAAGACTGGCATGTCTTTTTTGTATATCTTTTTCACCTGGGGATGGGCGCTCATATAGCATCCAAATCATCGGGTTGTAAGTAGGGTGGGTTTTTCCAATATCATGAAACAGCATGGCGGCTCGAAAATTATAAGCGGCCCTGTCACTGAATCCGAGATGTTTCAGGAAGCGGGCACCATCATGGGCCACCCGGTTCTGGTGAGCCATCATCTGGCGACCAAAGGTGCCAATCCCTGAGGCATAGCTCATCATCGCGCCGATATAGACACGATCCCACGCGTGTAAATGCTTCTTCAACACCGGGTCGGTGCTGTAGTCATATTGATCAAGCAGGGTGTCGGATATCAGTGGCATAGAGAACAAGGCTCCTACGATTATCATATCATAAGTGACTGTTCTGAATAGATGTTTATAAGGATAGGTACCGATTAGGGTTTCTGCGGTACGGGGTCAGGCTTTTTTGCCGTCGGCGGGGCCGGGTTCAAGGTTTGTTGCAAGCGTGCCAGCTCAGTGATGACGGTTTGCGGGCGCGGCGGCAGGGGAACCCCCATAGTCTGGTCGCTTTCATCAGATTTAAGCCATTCATACAAGGCTGTGCTGACTGGAATAGCATCAGGCGGGCAGAAGCTGATCTTGTCCTTGACCTTTGCACCGTACACCAGAAAGGCAAAGCCAGACAGGTGGTGAATACGTGGGAAAGGCTGATCGCTGCCCAGCATCTTGCTGATCTGGTCGCTGACAGGAACAAAGTTGGCTTGCAGTTCAGGGTAGTCATAAATAAAAGTTTTTTGTGGAATGGCGGCGTAGGCGGCTGCGATTTTTTTACCTTCGGTGGTGTCGGTGCGGGGGGTAATGGTATATTCACCGTTCTTGCGGGTGGCGTTGAAGTAGGGGCTTTCCAGCAACTCCACAGGTTGGCCGCCAGCCATGATGTTGATTTTGCCGCTTTGGCGAACGGAAATATCAAACTCGACACCGCGCCCATGATGGCCACCATAGCCGTAACTGGAGTTGATGTAGAGTTTCTCACCTTGAGGCAGATTTTTGAGCAATTCAGGAAACTGCCTTTTGATGGCGGTCTTGACCAGCTTGAGATATTTGTCACAGCTCCGTGAGAAATTCTTGTCAAAATCGGCAAGCGCCTGAACGATTTCCAGACTGCGTCCGGCGGCAATAAAACAGACTTGAGTATTCTGACGGCGCACTCGTTCAAACTCATCCTGTGCCTTGCCCACGCGCGGGGGTTTGTAATCAACAGGCGTAGATGTCCCCATCTTGTTCATGCTGAAAATTGGGGCGTTGTCGAGCCAGCCGCCTGCAAATAGCAAATTGCCGATATGGGCCTCTTCCTTGCCTGTGATCAGGCGGCCGCCAACGGGTGTGAAGTGCTGTCCCTGATAATCAATCGGGCAGAACATGAAAAAACGTGGTTTTTGCTCTGGCGAGGTATAAATATGCGGGTATTCGATATAGGCGCGGGGCAGGGTGCCGCGCCCTTTATAGACGAGGGTCGCTGGAGAGAGTAGTCCTGTGGCTTGAAGAAGGTCAGGTTGCTCGGTGCGCAATTTTTCGTGCAACAGGGCAAAGAGCCGTGCCCAGTCATTGTGAATCTCGGCGACGTTCCCCAGTGTCTGGGGTTTGATTTCGCGCACGGCCTTGTTGGTTGCGCTGATCAATGCCTTGGCGGCATCAAGGCTGGAGCCTTCGAGTTCGAACAGAACATTGCGGTCTAGGGGGTTGGCCACGCTCTTTATCCTTACGACTGCATTTTTCTGACATCGGTGAGTTTTCCGGTGATCGCTGCCGCTGCTGCCATGGCTGGACTGAGCAGGTGGGTGCGGCCACCGCGGCCTTGACGACCTTCGAAATTGCGGTTGGAGGTCGAGGCACAACGCTCACCCGGCTTGAGGCGGTCGCTGTTCATCCCGAGGCACATCGAACATCCGGCATCACGCCATTCAAATCCCGCATCAAGGAATATTTTATCCAGCCCTTCCTGTTCGGCTTGTTCTTTGACAAGGCCCGAGCCGGGGACGATCATCGCTTGCACATGGCTTGCGATCTTGTGGCCTTTGATAATAGCTGCCGCTGCGCGCAAATCTTCGATCCGGGCGTTGGTACAGGAGCCGATAAAAACTTTATCGATGCTTACGTCCTCGAGATTCTGGCCCGGTGTCAGTCCCATATATTCAAGCGCACGTTCCATCGCGGCGCGTTTGGCGCTGTCTTGTTCGGTAGCAGGATCGGGAACTTTGGCTGTGATTGGCAAGACATCTTGCGGGCTGGTTCCCCATGTTACCAGCGGGGGAATATCTTCGGCTTTCAGCAGAATTTCTGTGTCATAGGTGGCGCCGGGGTCAGAGGGCAGGGTGCGCCAATAGGCCACAGCCTTGTCCCAGTGCTCACCTGCGGGTGCCATCGGTCGGCCTTTGATGTAGTTGAAGGTTGTGTTATCAGGCGCGACCAGCCCAGCACGGGCGCCCGCTTCAATCGACATGTTGCACATGGTCATGCGGCCTTCCATCGACAGGGCGCGTACGGCGGAGCCCGCGAATTCAATCACGTGACCTGTACCACCAGCGGTGCCGATCTTGCCGATCACCGCCAGCATCATATCCTTGGCGGTGACGCCGGGGCCGACTTGGCCGTCGATTTTGATCAGCATGTTTTTGGCAGGTTTTTGAATCAAGGTCTGGGTGGCCAGCACATGCTCGACTTCTGATGTACCAATACCAAACGCCAGAGCGCCGAAGGCACCGTGCGTGCTGGTGTGGGAATCGCCGCAGACAATTGTCATGCCGGGTTGGGTCATGCCTTGTTCGGGTCCTACCACATGGACGATTCCTTGACGTTTATCCTTCATGTTGAACAGGGTGACGCCAAATTCCTTGCAATTTTTTTCCAATGTTTCAATCTGCAGGCGGCTATCGGCTTCGGTGATGCCCTTGTCACGGTGAATTGTGGGGACGTTATGATCCATCACCGCGAGCGTGGCATCTGTACGGCGCACTTTACGACCCGCGATGCGCAGTCCCTCGAAGGCTTGCGGGGAGGTCACTTCATGCACCAGATGGCGGTCAATATAAATTAGGCAGGTGCCATCATCAGAGCGCTCAATGACGTGATCATCCCAGATTTTTTGAAACAGGGTCCGGGGGCCTGTTACGGATTTGTTTATCATGGAGGGATTATAGCCCGCTGCACCGGGGTTTCCATGGATTTGTTACAAATCTTAACCTTTTTGCAATGCGGCAAAACTATAATAGACTGTGGGGCACGTGTGTAAGACTGGGTGGGTACATGGCAGAATATCCTTTTGAAAATAAAGACTTTTCCTTGAATCTTGAGGCGGCTTTGCTTAGAAATCGTCGGGGCGAGGTCTGTATAGCCTTTGATGATCCGGTCTATGTTCATGCGGATGCCATCTTCGTTGATCCTGAGGATCACGCTATTCATGCCATCATCTTCCAAACCCCCTATCTCATTGCACATGTGTCTGATGAAATGCTGTCAGCTTTTGCGGCTTCGCCAAAGGCTTTGCTGGCGGCAGTACAGCCAGATGGGCAGATTTTTGAACTGATGGCCCCGATTATTGTAGGGCACGCGTAAACACTCAAACCAAGGGAGTAATGACTATGCATGGCAGCCGGTTAAATAATTTTGCACAAGGTGGCATTAATCAACGTGAGGGGAATGCGGGTTTGATTGATAATGCTCTGAAGCAATCCGGTCATTCTGAATTGGTGAATTTGCCAGCGGTCAGTTCCTCGACAGGGGCAGCGGTGACTGCGGTGATCCGGCTACGTTGAACAGGAAATATCTCAAAAAAAAGCGCAGTAAATACTGCGCTTTTTTAATAGACTAACCGAATGATTACTCGGCTTTATCTTGTTTGGCCTTGGCATCTTCGTTCGCGGCCCAGCCACCGGTTTTTTCGGCGATACGGGCTGATTTACCGCGACGGTCGCGCAGATAGTACAGTTTGGCCCGACGGACAGAACCGCGGCGTACCAGTTCAACACTTTCGATACGGGGGCTGTAAAGCGGGAACACGCGCTCGACACCTTCGCCATAGCTGATCTTGCGGACGGTAAAGCTGGCGTTGATTCCATGACCGCCACGGGCGATGCATACGCCTTCATAAGCCTGTGTGCGCTCACGGGCGGCATCACCGGTGCCTTCACGGACGAGGACGTTAACCTTAACGGTATCGCCGGGGGCAAAATTGGGGATTTGTTTGGTGGCGTATTTCTGAAGCTGTTTGGCTTCGAATTTTTGTAGTATATTCATAGCGTTAGCCCTTTTTTGTGAACCCGATATCGGGGCAGGGCCCCGGCGGTTCGGTTATATTTTTCATGGGTTGGTCTGGACACCTGCCCAGACACGCGGATTTTCTAGCTTTTTTGCGGTTTTTAGGCAAGAAGTATTTGCAAAATCTAGAGAAAACGCTTACTATCTTCAATTATGTAAATATATAAAGGGTGTGTCTGTTATGTCTTTGCGATCCAAGTTTGTTATTCCGGCTTTGTTGTCCACAGCGGCTCTGGTGGGTTGTGATGATTTGCCGCCGCCAGAAGTCAACGCCATGGAGTACGCCATGACCAATCTCTGTGTCAGTAACCCGACGGATAATCAGAAATGGGCCTGTCTGGGTGAGGGGGATACGCAGGCACAATATGTCGCCCGTATTCTGGAAGACCGGAAAGTGCGATTGTCTGATGCGCTTCATGAGGCGTGCTACGGCACATTTGTTGGTAAAGAGGGGGTCCCCCAAACCGATGATGTGTTACTGAGCCTGCAGGCTAGCCGTGTGAAGGAATGCTTTGCTGGGCTTGAGGCTGTGGCCCCGGACGATGTAAAAGCGGAAGTCAAAAGATCAGCAGGTTATACTTACAAGGGCTTCCAGACGGCGGGCCTGTAAACAAACAATTATTTCAGTAAATCGGGACGGCGTGCTTTGGTCAGAAGCACGCTTTGTTCTTTTCGCCATTTGGCAACCTTGCCATGATCGCCGGAGCGCAGGACTTCTGGTACGGCGAATATGCGGCCATCTTGTGTCGTCCATTCAGCCGGACGGGTGTAGTGCGGATATTCCAGCAGACCATCCGCACCACGCGAAAAACTCTCTTCCGAGGGCGTTTCTTCGTTGCCCATCACGCCAGGCAATAGGCGAATGCAGGCATCCATCATGATCATCGCCGCTGGCTCGCCGCCGGAGAGTACATAGTCGCCGATGCTGACTTCTTCGAAATTATAGGCATCCAGCACACGCTGATCCACGCCTTCGTAGCGTCCACAAAGAACGGTAATGCCATCCGCCTGCGATAATTCTTCCACCAGTCGCTGGTTCAGCGCATGTCCTCGCGGACTCATGTATATACGGCGGCTCGTTGCAGGTAGGGACAATAATGCCTTCTCGATAATATCAGCGCGCATCACCATGCCTGCGCCACCGCCGAACGGTGTGTCATCAACTGTTTTGTGTTTGTCTTCGGCAAAGTCACGAATGTTGACGGCGTTGAAAGACCACAGACCTTTTTCCAGCGCACGCCCGGCGAGGGTTTGCCCCAGCGGGCCGGGAAACATCTCGGGAAACAGGGTCAGGAGATTGACGTGCCATGTCATGCTAGTCACGCAGGCCTAAAGGAATGTCAACCTTGATTACATTCTCCGGCATATTGACCTCAAGAATATATTCATCGACAAAGGGCAGGTAAAAAGTTGAGCCTGAGGGGGGCTTGATCTCGAGCAGGTCGCTCGCACCAAAATTCTCAACCGCAACAACCGTGCCGATCATTCCTTCACCGTCTGTTTGAACGGTCATGCCAATCAGGTCTTCATAGTAAAATTCATCATCGCTTTCCGGTTCGGGCAGCTTGTCGCGCTCGATCCAGAGCTTGGTGCCACGCAAGGCTTCGGCGGCATTACGATCGGCGACGCCTTCAACTTCGGCAATCCAGAACTTGTTAGCGGCATTCTTCATCTTGATGGTAATGGTTTTATCGCTGGTTTCAGAGATGAAAAGTGGGCCATAAGCGGAAAAGGCTTGCGGGTCATCCCCGTAAACACGAATACGCACCAGCCCGCGTACGCCATGTGCCGTGGATATTTCGCCGAGGCAGATGCGTTTTGCGGACGGGTGCGTCATGTAGTGATAATCCGTTAGTCTTATTCTGCTGTTGCTTCGGCAGGGGCTTCAGCAGCCGGGGCTTCCACAGCAGGCTCTTCCTTCGGAGCAGCGGCGGCAGCAGCGGCAGCTTCTTCAGCAGCAGCTTTTTTCGCAGCTTTTTCTTCCAGACGGGCAACGGTTTTTGCTTTCGGTGCCGATTTTTTCGGGCGGTTAAATTGGGCAGGCATCGCGGCCAGCCCAGCTTTACCTAGGAAAATCGCAACGCGTTCTGACGGTTGAGCACCTTGGCTCAGCCAGTATTTTACGCGTTCAGCGTTCAAAACAACGCGCTTGTCGTTGTCTTGCGGCAGACGCGGATCGTAGATGCCGATTTTTTCGACGAATTTACCATCACGGGCGGCGCGGCTGTCAGCCACAACAATGTGATAGAAAGCCAGATTTTTGCGTCCTTGACGGGACATTCTCAGTTTGAGGGCCATGTGATTTCTCCTTTAAGTAGCCTAAGTTAAACCGATTATTTCTTCTTCAAAAACGGATTAGAACCGAGGAAATCTGATCCCGGCAATGCGTTTTGAAAACCTTTGAGGCCGTTCGCTTCCATGCGTTCGGCCATGATCTCTTTATCCTTGTCGTTCATCATGCCTTGCATCATTCCCGCCATTTTGCCCATGCCCATTTTTTTCATGCGCTTCATCATGGTTTGCATTTGTTGCAGTTGCTTATAAAGTTTGTTGACGTCTTGGACCGTCATGCCACAACCTTCGGCAATCCGGCGCTTGCGCGAAGCATTTAGTAATTCAGGTTTGGTGCGTTCCAGTTTGGTCATCGACAGGATGATGGCTTCCTGACGTTTGATGATTTTATCATCGACGCCCGCTTCATCGAGTTTAGCCGCGACGTCACCCAGGCCGGGGAGCATTTTCACGAGGCTGTGCACGCCGCCCATCTTTTGCATTTGGCGCATTTGCATCAGCAGATCGTTGAAGTCAAATTGACCCTTTTGAAATTTACGGGCCATTTCTTCGGCTTCATCCTGATCAACCGTTTCAATGGCTTTTTCCACCAGACTGACCACATCACCCATACCAAGAATGCGTCCAGCAATCCGGTCGGGGTGGAAGGGCTCAAGCGCATCGGATTTTTCACCCGTGCCGAGGAATTTCACAGGCTTGCCGGTGATAGCCTTCATCGATAGCGCAGCACCACCACGGGCATCGCCATCAACGCGGGTCAGGATAATACCGGTCAGGCCGACTTTCTCTTCGAAGATTTTGGCGACATTGACCGCGTCTTGCCCGGTCATGGCGTCAGCTACCAGCAATGTTTCCACCGGTTTGGCCAGATCACGCACCATGGCGACTTCGGCCATCATCTCTTCGTCAATCGCCAGACGGCCCGCAGTATCGAGGATAACGACGTCAAAACCTTCAAGGCGGCCGGCTTCCAGTGCGCGTTTGGTAATCGCGGCGGGTTTTTCACCCTGCACGATGGGCAATGTGGCGATACCTGTCTGCTCACCCAGTTGGCGCAGTTGTTCTTGCGCGGCGGGGCGATAGACGTCGAGGGAGGCCATCAGCACTTTCTGGCGCTGTTTCTCGGATAGCATGCGTGCGATTTTCGCCGTGCTGGTGGTTTTGCCAGAACCCTGCAAACCAACCATCAGGTAGATCGAAGGCGGTGTAGTGAAATTCAGGTTTGATGTTTCATTGCCCAGCATTTCGACCAGTGCATCATGCACGATTTTGACAACTTGCTGGCCCGGTGTAACGGAGGCAATAACGTCCTGACCGATCGCTTTGGCTTTTACGTTTTCGATGAAGGTCTTGACGACGGGCAGGGCGACATCAGCCTCCAGCAGCGCCACGCGGATTTCGCGCATGGCGTCATTGACATCGTCTTCCTTCAGGGCGCCTTTGCCGCGCAACCCTGTGAATACTTTGCCTAACTTCTGACCCAATGACTCAAACATCAAAATCCTCAAAAACATTTGTGCCGCAGTGAGCGTAACTTCGCCGACTGCGGTGTACCCGAAAGCACTGCGAAAAACGACAGTGTCCGTGAGATTTGCAGGGAAAATAGGGACTTAGGCCGCGGAAGTCAAGGAAACTTCGTGCCTAGGCCGGAGGCTGAAAGGTCAGGTATTCCTTGAGTCTAGACCTATTATCAAGGGTTAGTCCTGTGACCGCCTTCAAATTTCCTGCTATATCAACAGGTTGCTTGGCAAGCATCTGGTTCATGACCAGCTTGCTGAAGATCAGGAAACGCAGAATTTCGACGTCGGCATCAGGGGCGGCAGGGTCGATCAGTGCGGTGCCTGTCACGGTGCCTTGGGCATCGACAACGGGTTTAAAAATTCGGCGCAATATGACCGGGCTATCGGTTTTGTGGCCACGCATCTGCTCCGCTTGAATGGTGAAGATTACCCGCCGCGGATCATCACTAATTACGGGGGTTTGCGCCACTATGGCCATTTCGCACAGTGACCCCGGGTCTTCATGGTCATGCGCTTTGGTCACCAGCCCCTGGAGGGATTTGGCGTGGAGCAGGGCCTTGGGGATGTTGGCCACGGTGTGATAGATGTGGTTCATCGCATTTTGCAGACGGGAGAGGATATTGCCGGTGCCCGAGAAAACGCCTGTCAGGTTTTCATTGACGTAGAGGTTCAGATCTTTCCCGCCATAGATGACTTTGGTTGCCCCGTATCCGTGGACATCATCATGATTGCCAGCGGCAACGTAACCGGCGAGGCTGCGGATCTCAATCGCGCGGCTGGCTACGGCTGCCTGATAAACATTGCTTTCCAGCCGAAATATATGGGAGAGGTCCTGTGGTGAAATTCTGTAATCAAGAGTCTTCTCGTTCAGGGTTATGCGAATGGGGTTGTTCTTGCGTGCCAGTTGCGCCACGGTCAGCGGGCGGGGCCGATCATCAGTCTCAGGTAGTATGTTGATGCCGACACGTAAAATGCCTGCAATAAGGCGGCGAAGCGCAATATGCATAAAGTTAATCCCTGTTTTTTAGTTTTTTGTTATCTGGCCTGAACATTAATAGTGAGTGTTTCATAACGCAATCATTATGAGAAAATTATTATAATGTTGCGAAAGCAGGGTCAGGCGATATGATTAGCCTGAATTTGAAAGGGCTTATCTATGGTTATCCAGTTCACGAAAATGCATGGCTTGGGCAACGATTTTGTCGTGATTGATTTGACAAAGGGCGGGGGGAACATCACCCCTGAGCAGGCGCAGCAAATTGCTGACCGTCGCCGGGGCGTGGGGTGCGATCAGGTGCTGGTGATGGAAAAACCGGTTCAGGCACAGGCCGACATTTTCATGCGTATTTACAACCCGGATGGATCAGAGGCGGGTGCTTGCGGTAACGGCACGCGCTGTGTCTCGGCGTTGTACATGCAGCAGCAAGGACTGGATCACTGCATGATCGAAACGATTTCAGGTTTGTTGCCTGCTAAAAAAGTGGGTGATTTGATTCAGGTCGACATGGGGGAGCCCAGAACACGCTGGGATCAAATTCCGTTGTCGCGGGAATGTGACACGCTTAATCTGGGTATTCTGCACGGACGACAGACGATGACCGAGCCTGTGGCGGTGAATGTGGGCAACCCGCATACGGTTTTCTTTGTTGAGGATGTTGCCAAAGTCGATGTCGAGAAATGGGGGCCGGAGGTGGAAAACCACGTCCTGTTTCCTCAACGAACCAATGTTGAGTTTGCTGAAATACTGTCACCGGAAAAAATACGTGTCCGGGTCTGGGAACGAGGTACGGGGGTCACACAGGCCTGCGGCTCGGGGGCCTGCGCCACGATCGTTGCGGCTGCGCGCCGGGGGCTGACCGGCCGTAAGGTGGAAATCGTGCTGGATGGCGGCAGTTTGCTGCTGGAATGGCGGGCCGAAGATAATCATATTTTGATGATGGGCCCGGCTACTTACGTATTTGACGGAATCTTGAAATCCTAGTACAAAGCCGCATGGCAAAAACGGACCCCGAACTGGTGACTTTTGGCTGCCGGCTCAACACCTATGAGTCGGAGGTGATGCGTACTCATGCGCGTAATGCCGGACTTGAAAATGCAATCATTTTTAACACCTGTTCGGTAACCAAAGAAGCCGAGCGTCAGGCCAAGCAGGCAATACGCCGTGCGCGCCGTGAAAATCCGAATGCGCGTATCATCGTGACCGGCTGTGCGGCGCAAATTGACCCTCAGGGATTTGGGGGTATGCCAGAGGTAGATCAGGTTATCGGCAATGATCTGAAACTGAAGGCTGAAACTTGGGGTGCGCCGCCGGAAGAAAAAATTATCGTTAACGACATCATGACCGTCAAAGAAACTGCAAGCCATCTGGTTGATGGCTTTGAAGGTCATACCCGCGCTTTCCTGCAGGTGCAAAATGGCTGCGATCACCGCTGCACGTTTTGTATTATTCCGTATGGCCGAGGTAACTCACGTTCAGTACCTGTCGGGGCGATTGCCGAACAGGTCGCTCATCTGGTTAATGCCGGTTATAAGGAAATCGTTTTTACCGGCGTTGATGTCACTTCTTATGGTCATGATCTTCCCGGTCAGCCGACGCTGGGGCAGATGATGCGCCGGGTTCTGGCGCTGGTGCCGGAACTGCCACGTGTCAGGCTGTCATCGCTGGATCCGGTCGAGATCGATGATGATCTTTGGCATTTGATTGCCCATGAACCACGCCTGATGCCGCATCTGCACCTAAGTTTGCAGGCAGGGGATGATATGATTTTGAAGCGTATGAAGCGCCGCCATTTGAGGCAGGACGTTATTGATGTCTGTCGTCGCGCGCGGAATTTAAGGCCTGACATGGCGTTTGGCGCTGATATTATTGCCGGGTTTCCGACCGAAACTGAAGAAATGTTTATGAATACTCTGAAAATTGTCGAGGAATGTGATTTGACCTTCCTGCATGTCTTCCCGTATTCCGAGCGCGAAGGCACGCCAGCGGCCCGGATGCCGCAGGTTGACCCTGTTGTGCGTAAGGAGCGTGCCAGCCGTCTGCGGGAATTAGGAGACAAACAGCTGCATCATTTTATGCAAGCGCAAATCGATCAAAAACGACAGGTCATTGTCGAACAGAACGGTGTGGGGCGTACTGAACATTTTGCCGAAGTCCAACTTGGCTTTCCGGCAGAGCAGGGGCATCTCTATGACATTATTGTAAAGCGTCTCGAAGAAGGCAAATTACACGGAGAACCTATCTGATGTTTACAGGTATCATAAAGGCCAAGGGCAAAATTATAGCGATAGCAGAAGGCAATAATAGCCGTCGCATCACTATGGTGACAGATATTGACGGTAGTGCGCTACAGCTCGGCGCTTCAGTTGCGTGTGATGGCTGGTGTCTGACGGTGGTGGAAAAGACCCAGGATACGCTGACCTTTGATGTGGCGGCAGAGACCATGGCGCTTACGACCCTGAAACACTGGGATATTGATACGGCGGTCAATCTTGAAACATCATTGCGGTTGGGTGATGAACTGGGCGGGCACATGGTGTCAGGTCATGTTGATGGTATTGCGGTTGTCGAGAGTGTTCGACCTGATGGTGATTCATGGCGTTTTAAAATCAGGGTGCCAGATCGTCTGGCGCAGTATATATCACCCAAAGGCTCAGTGGCCTTGAATGGTATATCGCTAACGGTCAATGAAGTGGAAGGGTCTGTTTTTGGTATATGTATTATTCCCCACACTTGGGATGTAACCAATATTCATCTGTGGGATGAGGGAACCCAGATTAACCTTGAGGTCGACCAACTGGCTCGCTATGTAGCGCGTATTCTGGGTCGGGATGCAGCATGATGAATACAGTAGAAGAGCTGATCGTCGACATGGCGCAGGGGCGTATGATCATCCTGATTGATGATGAATCAAGGGAAAATGAAGGAGACCTGATTATCGCCGCCGATCATATTACTCCGCAGGCTGTCAATTTCATGGCACGATTTGGCCGGGGTTTAATCTGTTTGCCGATGGCCGGGGCCTTGATTGACCGGCTGGGGCTGCCGTTTATGGTAGAAAATAACCAATCGGGCCAACAAACCGCCTTCACTGTTTCTATCGGGGCTCGTCACGGTATCACGACGGGCATTTCCGCAGCTGACCGCGCCCGAACGATTGCCGTTGCCACGTCTATTAACGCCAAGCCTGAGGATATTGTTTGTCCGGGTCATGTTTTTCCTTTACGCGCCCGTGAGGGTGGGGTGCTGGCGCGTCAGGGTCATACCGAGGCGGCTGTTGATCTGGCACGACTGGCCGGATTAAATCCGGCAGCTGTGATCTGTGAAATCATGAATGAGGACGGCAGCATGGCACGGTTGCCGGATTTACTCGAATTTGCCAAGATGCACGGACTTAAAATCGGGACAATCGCCGGATTGATCCGGTACAGACAGGATTTGGAAAAGGGACAAGCTGCATGACAGATCGCGTTTTGATTATTGAGGCACGTTATTATAACCACATAAATGACATGCTGCTCGATGGCGCCCGCAAGGAATTGGCGCGGCATGATGTGACAGAGACAGTGATCACCGTACCGGGGGCTCTCGAAATTCCTGCGGCGCTCAATTTTGCCATTACTAAAGGTGATTTTGATGCCTTTGTCGTGCTGGGTTGTATTATTCGTGGTGAAACCACGCATTATGATGTTGTCCAAAACGAAAGCGCCCGCGGGGTTTACCAGCAAGTGTTGGAACATGATCTGGCGTTGGGCAATGCGATACTGACAGTGGAAAACGAAGAGCAAGCCTTGGCCCGCGCCGATACAGCTCGCAAAAATAAAGGCGGAGAGGCAGCGCGTGCCGCGCTGGAGATGCTGAAATTAAAACGGCAATTTCAATAGAACGGGAAACATATTTTGATGTTCTGGCGTAAAGATAAAAAGCAGGAAGCCGAAACCGTTGTGCCTGAGCCTGTCGCAACGCAGGTAACCCTGACAGAACCGGTTTTGCGAGCAGAGCCGCCTGTGCGTGAGGGTGATCGTCCTGGTGAAACGTGGGTATCTCGCCTGGGCATGGGTCTGAGCAAGTCTTCGGCCAAGCTGGGGCAGGGAATTAGCGATCTTCTGACCAAAAAGAAACTGGATCAGGATACGCTGGATGCGCTTGAGGAATTACTGATCACGGCTGACCTAGGGCCGCAAACTGCCGCCAAGGTTATTGCTGATTTTTCCAGAGACCGTTTTGGCAAAGACCTTGATGACCACGAAATCAAGGCAGCACTGGCGCAGAGCATCACGGTTATTCTCGATCCTGTAGCCACGCCGCTGGCTTTTGAGCGTAAGGACGAGGGACCCTTTGTGGTTTTGGTGTGTGGTGTCAATGGGGCCGGAAAAACCACCACGATTGGAAAGATTGCGCATAATCTGCAACGGGAGGGCAAGCGCGTGGCGATTGCTGCGGGTGATACTTTCCGGGCCGCCGCCGTTGAGCAGTTGAAAGTGTGGGCAGAGCGTACCCATTCGGTGTTTATGGCCAAGGATACAGGTGCCGATGCTGCTGCCGTTGCCTATGAGGCGTATGAAGCGGCACGTAATCAAGGTGTTGATGTGCTGTTGGTGGATACGGCCGGACGACTGCATAATAAATCGAATTTGATGGCTGAACTGCAAAAAGTTATTCGCGTTCTTAAGAAGCATAATGAAAATTTGCCGCACGCTACGTTGCTGGTGTTGGATTCAACTACAGGCCAGAATGCACATGCGCAGGTTGAAACTTTCCGTGATATGGTCAATATCACAGGCCTTGTGGTGACAAAGCTTGATGGTTCGGCTAAAGGCGGGGTGGTCGTGGGGTTGGCGGACCGCTTCGGCCTGCCGATCCACCTGATCGGCGTCGGCGAGGGGGTTGAGGACCTCCAACCCTTCAAAGCTCAGGATTTTGCCAATTCTTTGGTGGGTTTGCCGCCAGAAACCGCGAAGAACGCCTTGAAATCTCCCTGATTCTAGGTGACGATTGCGGCTATGACAAAGAATCCTCCAAAATTTAAAGCCCGTAAATTCAAAGATCCGCATGCGGCGATTGATGCCGTGAACGAGATATACAATGCCAACATTGAATATCTGCGCAGTCAGTTTGATTCTTTCGCCAAGGGGGTGATCCCCGGGGCGCGGGTTCAGGGTTTCTATCCCTATATCCGTCTTGAGGCCGATCTCGCCAAACGAGTAGATACGCGGCTATCCTATGGGTTTGTTTCCAAGCCCGGAATTTATGAAACCACGGTCACACGCCCGGATATTTTCTCCGATTATCTTTTTGAACAGGTGCGGTTGTTATTGCTTAATCATGAAACACCGATTGAGATTGGTGTCAGTGAGACGTCGATACCCATTCACTTTGCACTGGGTGAAGAATTTCATCTGGAAGGTGATTTGACGGCAGAACAGATTAATGCATTACCGCTGACTTTTGATCAACCGGATTTAAGTATCATGGATGATGAGGTTGCCAATGGTACACACATACAAAAGCCCGGCGAACCGTCACCGTTATCGTTGTTTCGTGCGCCGCGGATTGATTTGAGTTTATTGCGTCTCAAACACTACACTGGAACAGCGGCCACACACTTCCAGAACTACGTTATCTACACCAACTATCAGTTCT
>JAMPXY010000043.1 GCA_023700945.1 Alphaproteobacteria bacterium
GAACGGTCACATTCAGAACTGTCGTATCACTATCGCCGTCACTATCGATCGCCTTGACCCCAAAGCTCAACTTGATCGGATCATTGTGATCCAGCGGATTGGGATGATCCAGCGTACCCAGCAAATTGAAGGTATATTGACCATTCGGCTCAGTTGTCAGTGTAAAAATGGTCTCTGCACCAGCTTTCGCTACATAAACCCCACTTACCAGCGTTACAATAACAGCCACGCCATTCGAGGTTAGCGCAACGCTGCTGCTGAAGCTGCCCGTATTGGCGAATGTGCCTGGAGTATCATTGAAGAAATTAGCCTGCAATTGGCCAAAAGTCGAAACCGTTCCAGCAGTCAGGTTGGTCTCATCAACGATTTTTTCAACGGGTTTGACGATAATCGGATTGGTATCATCATCAACACATTCGATAGTAAGAACAGCCTTGTCGGTATCACCATCAGCATCCGTCAGTGTGTAAACAAACTGATCCTCGGCACAACCGCAGTCAACGGCCAAAGTGACATCAAAAACAATGTCATTATAGTCCTTGTCACCCAGACCCGGCAGATCTTCGAAACCGATCCGCAGGGTGGTCTTATCAGATGGATCAACCAGACCCGAAACTACACGCACCGAACCATCTTCATTCAATGATGTACTACCGCCTTTTTCAGACGAGAAATACATCGGCTCAACCAGAACGGTTTTCACACCACCCGTGCTGGTGTGAACCATCACCACATCAGCGCCTGCATCATTGATGGTTGCCAGGCGCTCCTGCGGCGTCCCTTGTTTATAAACCAACTGCAATGTGCCTGTATTCAAATCAATCCCGGCATAGCTGTTGTTGGTGGTAAAGCCATTGGCGATCAGGAAGAACCCAACCGTCTGGCCGGCACCAACACTGAAATTAAAGGTGTTGCCAAAGCTGACAGCATTTCCGTTTTGGATCAGCACATCAGCCGAAGCAATCGAACCGTCGGCGTTATAAACAAACATGCCGACCGTATTGTTATAGCCCGCCCCTTCGGACACGAATTTAATCGTCCCGGTTGCAGGATCAGACACACGCAAATCACCGGGGGTGATGCCATAATAGGTCGCACCCGGATTCAACGCCACACCTTCCGCCATAGAGGGGAAAGTATTGGTGGTGGAGAATTCTTTTTCGTTGACGCCAATACCAGAAGTGCTGCCGTTGAGGGTATAGGTGTAGGAGCCATCCGCGGCAATTTTCAACGTACCGTAGTCACCGACAATCGTAGCCGTACCGGTTGTAGGAACCGTGACTGTGGTGCCGCCGAACGAAACCGCACTCACGGCACTCGGGGTATCCTGACCGGTATAGTCGTTGGTAAGAACATTACCATCAACGAAACCATCCGAAGTTTTAACCTCGGCAAAATCGTCGCGGGCATCAACACCGTCATCCAGAACATTGACGGTGATATTGCCGGTGACGCTATCGCCGTCACTATCGGTAGCGCTGACGCCAAACTGCAGAGCAATATTATCATTATGATCAGCTGTGTTCGGATGATCCAGCGTACCTAACAATTTGAAGGTGTAAGTCCCATCAGCCCGGAAGGTCAGGGTGAAGATGGTTTCGCCACCGGCGCGGCCAGTAAAGGTTGTCACGCTGGTTGGGGAATCCATGCTCGATACTTGTGAGATCAGAACCGCTACACCGTTTGAAGTCAGCGGCACACTGCTGGTGAAGCCGCCGGTCGCTTGATAATAACCCGGAGCATCACTGAAGAAATTAGCATCAACGCGATCATTCACGGTGATCACGCCACCAGCAAGATTGGTTTCATCAACCGTAATCACCTCAGGCTGAACCAAAACCGGCACATCATCGCGCTCAACGACAATCTGCAGGGTTTTCTGGTTGAAATTAGTATTGTCGGACAGGTCGACTTCTGTACCACCCAGATTGGTTTCCGCATTGAAAACCGTGACTGTCAGGCTGAAATTACCAACAAATGCCGTCGGCGGAACCAGTTGCAACCCTGCGATTTGCGCCGGAGTGAATTGCCAGACACCGCTACCCAAGAAAGTGCCCTGATTGAAGCTGAAACCGGTCGGCACACCCGATATCTGGTAATGAGTAATCGTTTCCGAGCCATCAGTATCCGTTACCGCCGCGGAAATGCTAACCGGAACGTTATGACCTTGTTCTACCGGGGTGGCAGAAACAGTCAAAGTCGGTTTATCCGCCACTGCATCGACAATAATACGGAAGGAGTCGGTATCAGACGCGCTGAGGCCCGCTGTCGGATCGGTTGCGGTCGCCCGTGCGAGCAGGCCGTTCAGATCGATATCGGAATTGGCTGGCGGGGTGAATGTCATGACCGTATTCAGGTTCTGACCCGGGGCCAACGTAACCGTCCAAGTGCCTGTGGCCGCATTGTAGGTGCCTACCGGTGCACTGAAGCCCCAAGCCGGATTGATGCCCGTCACGGTTACAGTCAAATATTCGGTTGCACTGGGGTTTGCGCCCAATGTTGCCGTGATCGGCACACCAATCGATCCGTCTTCCTTGACAATGACATCGTCAACATTCTTGTTCACAACCACATCCGGCGGATTAATCGTCGGGGACCAGGTCAGTGTGAACTGATCGCTGGCGCTGTTGTTGTTATCTGCGTTGTCATATTCGCCGTCACTGACGGGGTTTTCAGTATTGTAAACTGTGGCCACCAGATTGAGCGTACCATTGTATGTCGGGGTCGGGGTCAAAGTCAGCCCTGAAATTTGCGCCGGGGTAAATTCCCAGACGCCGCCACCAAGATTGGTGCCGTTATTGAAGTTAAAACCTGTCGGCACACCCGAAATCCGGTAACCGGTGATTACTTCCGATCCATCGGTGTCGGTCAAACCTGCCGTAATTGTCACAGCCATCGGCTGGCCTTCATTGGCCGTACGATTGGTCGCATCAATGGTCGGTTTGTCCGCTACTGCATCCACAATGATATTGAATCCATCAGAAGCAGACGCACTGAGGCCATCAACCGGATCAGTCGCCACCACACTCGCATTAAGACCGCTGAGGTCAATATCGGAATTAGCCGGCGGGGTGAATGTCAGAACCGTGTTGAGATTTTGACCGGCTGCCAGCGTCACTGTCCATGTGCCTGTGGCAGAATTATAGGTTCCCACCGGTGCGCTGAAGCCCCAAGCCGGATTGATACCCGTGACCGTCACGGTCAAATATTCAGCCGGGCCCGCATTGGCTGCCAAGGCCGCCACCACCGGCACATCCACTGTGCCGTCTTCTTTGACCTGCGCATTATCAACACCCGCATTCACGCGAATGCTCGGTGGATCAATTTCAGGTGACCAGGTCAGTGTGAACTGATCGCTGGCGCTGTTGTTATTGTCAGACGAATCATATTCGCCGTCGCTCACCGGGTTTTCCGTGTTGTAAACGGTAACCACAAGACCCAGCGTACCGTTATAGTTGGCGGCGGGGGGGGTCAGAGTGAGGCCAGTAATTTGTGCCGGGGTAAATTCCCAGACGCCGCCACCGAGATTGGTACCTTTGTTAAAAGTGAATCCAGCAGGCACACCGGAAATCTGATAACCGGTGATTACTTCGGAACCATCAAGATCGGTCAGACCAGATGTCACATTGACAGCTATCGGCTGGCCTTCGCCAGTGACGTTGTTGGCGGCATCCACTGTCGGCTTGTCCGCCACCGCATCAACAACAATCCCAAAACCGTCACTATCAGAGGCGGTCAGACCCGAGGAGGTTTGAGTAGAGACAACGGTAGCGTTAAGTCCACTCAGATCAATGTCGGAATTGGCCGGCGGGGTGAATGTTAGAACCGTGCTGAGGTTCTGGCCCGGTGCCAAGGTAACAGTCCACGTACCGGTAACAGAATTATAAGTGCCAACCGGAGCGCTGAAGCCCCAGGCAGAATTGATGCCCGTAACCGTAACCGTCAGATATTCGGTCGGATCGGCCCCCACATCAAGCGTGGCCACCACCGGCACATCAACAGTACCGTCTTCCTTGACCTGTGCGTTATCAACCGCATTGTTAACGGTGATCTCAGGCGGATTGATTTTCGGCGTCCAGGTCAGAACAAATTCATCGGTAGCAGAATTGGTGTTATCGGAAAGATCAACTTCGGCACCGCCGAGATTGGTTTCACCACTGAACACAGTCGCCCCGAGGCTAATTGCTCCAAAGAAATGCGGTGGTGGTGTGATCATCAGACCAGTAAGTTCACCCGGGGTGAATTGCCAAACGCCCCCACCCAGATCCGTACCTTGGTTAAAGGTAAAACCTGCTGGCACGCCCGCTACCTGGTAATGTGTAATAGTCTCAGAGCCATCGGTATCTGTTACCGCCCCTGTTATAGTGACGGCGAGCGGCGTTCCTTTGACGCCAGCATTATCCTGCGCATCGACCACCGGCACATCAGCCACCGCATCGGTGACAACATTGAAGCCATCACTGGCGGTCTGGGTTCCTCCTGTGGTTGGATCAAAGACCGACACAGTCGCGCTCAGACCGGACATGTCACCATCAAAATCTGCCGGTGGAACAAAGGTCAGGCCGCCGGAATAATTTTGTCCGGGCGGCAGCGTAATCGTCCATGTGCCGGTTGCCGGGTTATAGCTGCCGTCAGTAAAGGTCAGACCCCAAGATGGATCAATCCCGGTGACCGTCAGGGTCAAAACTTCATCACCATCACCGCCCGCACCAATGCCGGCTTTAATTGGGACGAATACGGAGCCATCTTCCTTGACGATCGCATCATCAAGACCCAGATTGGCCAGCACGTCCGGCGGAGACACCGGCTCTGATTCTTCAAATGTACCAATCGGATTCTGCGGTTGTGGCAGGCCAAACTGCAACGCAGTCGGGCCAATGGGGCCAATCGCCCGTAAAGGATCGACAACAGCACTGTCTACGGCGCTCTGGAAACCAAAGCCTCCCCGGCTGCCCGCAGTACCCCCGCCAGCATCACCTGCCGCCGGCTCAACATCGGCCAATTGCTCAGCCAGTTCTGTCATATCCTGTGTTTGATCTTGTGTCTGGGCCTCACCTGCCGCTGGCTCGACCTCAGCTGCCTGCTTTGCTTCTTCACGCAGATCAGCCATTACAGGCTTATCTTCTTCCATTTTGTCGTTGATGACTTCGGCAAGCTCCAGAAATTCCGCAAACTCACGCAGTGAAATTACATCGCCCGCAACCGAGATTTGTACAGGATCATCAGCATCCAGCGCATCGCTGAAATTCTTCAAGATCAGCTTGCCGCCATCATCGAACGTAATAATCAGCGCCCCTGCTTCTTGTTCGACGCTTTCTTTTGAATTGGCATTGAAAGAAACATTGTATTTTTGGCCCACTGCCAGCGTAATTTCGACAGTCTCGCCAGCTGACGGCTGCCCCACCAAAATCTCGGCCTGATTGTCATTGCGGGAGAGTTCGGAGAGTAACTCTGCCGTATTGACGATCGTGCCGTCTTTTAAAGTGAGCTGTGTGCCCTGTGAGGCCAGCTCCTGAAAATTATTGATGACCAGACGTCCACCATCGGTAAAAGTCAGATGCAGCTTGCCGCCCGACAACTCCATGCTTGCGACATCAGACGCGCTATAAGAAAGCTGCGTTTGCCCCTCTGTCAAAGTCACGGGAAGTGTTTGACCTGGCTGTGGTTTTGCCACTGCTGCGGTTTGATTTACCATTGTTCTCTCCTTCATGAACGCCCCTACCGGCCCTTGGTGGGATTATGCACAAGACTATGTAAACGTTTTCCTAACGGGCGATGAATTTTTAACTGTTTTCCCGCAAACTGTCAAACAATATTATGTTAATAAACAGTCTTTTATCCAGACTTGGGGCGGCGCACGCTACCAATTCCCCGAGGACTTTGGCAAGTCATCGCCTTAACTTTTTTGAAAAACCGAGCAGGGGACTGCAGATCTAGGGTGTTACGGACAGACCCCCGACCAGCAAGTACTTGATATTGATGAAATCATCAATTCCATAATGCGAACCCTCCCGGCCAATACCAGATTCCTTTACCCCGCCAAACGGGGCGGAAGCTGTGGCCAATAGTGGCTCATTAATCCCGACCATTCCGTACTCCAGCGCTTCGGCCACCCGGAAAACCTGCCCGAGATCGCGACTGTAGAAATAGGACGCCAGACCGTAAGCCGTATCATTCGCCAGCCTGATAACCTCAGCCTCATCATGGAAGCGAAACAAGCCCGCCACCGGACCAAACGTTTCCTCGCGGCTGATCCGCATGGCAGGCGTCATATCCGCCAGTACAGTGGGTTGGAAAAAGAGACTACCTGCCTCATGCCCGGCCCCACCACAAAGCAATCTAGCCCCCTGCGCCTGTGCATCAACGATATGCTGCATGACTTTATCTATGGCAGGCTGATTAATGAGCGGACCAACCTGAACCCCCGGCTGGTCACCGGCACCGACTTTGAGGGCTTTGACCCGTTCTGTGAACAGACGGGCAAACTCGTCATAAATACCATCCTGAACATAGATACGATTGGCACATATACAGGTCTGACCAGCATTTCTGAATTTTGAGCCAATCGCCCCTTCAACCGCCCGCTCCAGATCGGCTGAGTTAAATATAATAAACGGGGCGTTGCCGCCTAATTCAAGCGACAAACGTTTTACAGTTGAAGCACTTTGGCGCATCAAAATTTTACCGACTTCAGTCGAACCGGTAAACGAAACCTTGCGCACCTGCGGATGAGTTGTCAGCACTTCTCCCACGGCCGGTGCCGACGCCAAAGAGGCTGTGACAACATTAAAGACCCCAGCAGGAATGCCGGCCTCCTCAGCCAGAACCGCCAATGCCAGCGCTGATAAGGGCGTATCCTCCGCTGGTTTCAATACCACCGTGCAGCCAGCCGCCAACGCCGGAGCCACCTTGCGTGTGATCATGGAGCTGGGGAAATTCCACGGCGTAATCGCTGCCACCACCCCGACAGGTTCCTTAGTCACAATGACGCGCGCATCCGCCTTGTGGGTCGGGATAGTATCACCATAAATCCGCTGCCCTTCCTCGGCAAACCACTCGACCGAAGCCGCCCCCGATAGAACTTCACCCCGAGCTTCGGCAAAAGGCTTCCCCTGTTCAGTACTGAGCAACATCGCCAACGAATCGGCGTGGGCCACAATCAGGTCATTCCAGCGGCGCAGAATGCGCCCGCGATCACGAGCAAGCATCTGCCGCCAGCCGGGAAAAGCCCGGACGGCGGATTCAATTGCCTGAAAAGCTTCGGCAGCGCCCATATCCGGCACATGGGTAATAACCAGACCATTCGCGGGATTGATCACGGCGAAATTCTTGCCATCAGGGTGCGTCACCCACGCACCATCGATATAAGACTGGCTGCGCAGCAAGGTTTCATAATCCGCCGGTTGTGCCTTAGTAACCGCTGTCGTCATCGCTTGTTTTCTCCCGTATCTCCGGGCGGTAGCCCATAAAACTGCCCTCACACTATAGCAAGCTGAGGTCTTGGCAAAGGCCCGGCCACAGGATATAAGTCATTCCGGAAAACACAGGTGACTTACGAAAAAAGACTTTGATTTCACAGTGTTTTTCGGATTAACTAGAGCCTATCCTCGTCCGTGGCCTGTGCCATGGCAGCAGCTGTTTACCTAAATATGCCATTCGATTTTAAAAAATTATCCATACTGGTCGTCGAAGATACGGCCCCGATGAGAAAACTGATTACATCCGTGCTGGAAACACTCGGCGTCGGGAAAATTCATACAGCCGAGAATGGCGAGCGCGGCTTTGAGGTGTTCAGGAAAGAAAATCCGGATATTGTCATTGCCGACTGGCACATGACTCCGATGTCAGGCATCGAGCTGACGCGAGAAATTCGTTCCAACATGATGTCACCCAACCGCATGGTACCCATCGTGCTGGTCACAGGCTATAGCGCCCTTAACCGCGTATCCGAAGCGCGTGATGCCGGGGTCACAGAGTTTCTGGTGAAACCCTTTTCTGCGAATGACCTAGCTAAGCGTATTGCCTACGTAATCAATAAGCCACGTGATTATATCGACTGTAAGGATTATTTTGGCCCCGACCGCCGCCGTCGCAATACCCCGGATTTTCGAGGCCCCCTACGCCGCAAGGAAGATACGGACGATAAGTCTTAGAACCGCTTGGCGCGAGGCCTAATATCTAGAACTGGTTTATTATGAACAACAACTCTGACAACAAAGATGTCAATATCATCAAGGCCTCACGCATGCTGCAGGCCAAGGTCGGCAGTGGCGATATCGACAAAGACCGCATTGAAAAATCACAAACCGTGATCGCTAGCAACAAGGTCGACTTCGTCCCGATGGCCCGGGAATTTCTCGGTCAGCTGGAGAGCGCCCTCAGGGCCGTACCCGAGCAACCGCAAGATATCAAAAAATCCTTGCAGCCCGTGATCGAAGCCGTCATGCAGATCAAGGGTAATGCTGCCATGTTCAATTATACCCTCGTCGGCACGCTCGCCGGGATCGTCCTCAATTTTCTTGAGAACCTTAATAGCTGGGACAAAGACAGTCACGATATTGTCGAGGCCCACATGAAAACGCTGCAGGTTATTGTCAATAACGGTATGAAAGGCGATGGCGGCGACTACGGAATGCAACTGGTTACCGAGCTACGCGAAGTCTGCCAGCGCTACTTTAACAAAAGAAACGGCACCGCCGGGGCAGCCGATGCCTTCTTTATCGAGTAGATCCAGAGAGCTTTTTAAAATTTGAGGCGTACAACCTGCCGGATCTGTGGCAGCGCCCTGATCTGTTCAAACAAATCATTCGGCACGGCGGCATCCAGCGCTACCAACGCCACTGCCGAGCCACCACTGACAACACGACCCAAGCGGAAATCAGCAATGTTCTGCCCCGCTGCCGCGAGCAATGTTCCCAAACCGCCAATCATACCAGGTTTGTCCTCATTGCGGATAAACAGCATGTTCGGTGCCAAGGCCGCTTCAACCGGCACTCCTTCAATATCAACCACGCGCGGCTCCTTCCCGGCAAACAGAGTGCCGGTGATCGAACGGGTGCGTGCTTCTGTTGTCACAGTGAGCTTGATCGCGGTATGAAGTTCGCTTGCATCCGAGGCTCTGGTTTCTGAAACCGCAATACCCCGGGCCTTGGCCACTTGCGGCGCATTCACCATGTTCACACCGTCAAACAGGCAGCGCAAAATGCTGGCCAGCGCCAGAGCAGTGAGCGGTCGGGTATTAAGCTCAGCCGCAGCCCCCTGATATTCAATTTCGATTTTACTGATGGCGTGTTCAGTGATCTGGCCCGAGAAACTACCCAGTTGTTCGATAAGCTTCATATAGGGGCGCAGCCGTGGGGCCTCTTCTGCCGAAATCGAAGGCATGTTAACCGCGTTGGCCACAGCCCCATGCAACAAGAAATCAGACATCTGTTCAGCCACCTGAATGGCGACATTGACCTGCGCTTCCGAGGTTGAAGCCCCCAAATGCGGGGTGCAGACAACTTGCGGATGGCCGAAGAGAATATTCTCCGTGGCGGGTTCTTTTTCGAACACATCCAGTGCGGCCCCTGCGACCTGACCATTATCCAGTGCTTCTTTCAGAGCCACCTCGTCAATCAGGCCCCCCCGGGCGCAGTTGATAATGCGGACACCTTTCTTCATTTTGGCAATTGCCGATGCATCTATCAGATTGCGGGTCGATTCGGTGAGCGGCGTGTGCAGGGTGATAAAATCAGCGCGACTGATAACCTGATCCAGTTCGGCTTTTTCAACACCAATTTCGCGGGCTCGATCCTCGCTCAAGAAAGGATCATAGGCTAGCACCTTCATCTGCAAACCCAGGGCACGATTGGCCACAATCGAACCGATATTGCCACACCCGACAATCCCCAGGGTCTTGCCATAGAGCTCAACCCCCATAAAACGGGATTTTTCCCATTTACCGGCATGGGTTGATTCGCTAGCCTGGGGAATTTGACGGGCAATCGCAAACATCATGGCAATCGCATGTTCGGCAGTAGTGATTGAATTGCCAAAAGGTGTATTCATCACCACGATTCCGGCAGCCGTAGCCGCAGGAACATCAATCGTGTCAACGCCGATCCCGGCACGACCAATAACCTTGAGCCGTGGTAGCGAAGCAGAAATCACATCAGCCGTAATCTTGGCCGAAGACCGGGCCGCGATCCCGTCATACTGGCTGGCGATCGCCGCCAGCTCTTCGGGGGAAAGACCCGGCTTCACATCAATCTCAATTCCGTTATTTTGAAAAATTTCAGCGGCGAGCTTGTCCATTTTATCGGCAATCAGAACTTTTGGCATGACACATTCCCTCTTGTTTTGCGCTGCAGCGTGGCATGATAGATAGCAGCTATCCGCACAAGGAAAAAGAGTTATCGAAACCATAAGGCGGGAAATAAGCAGAAGAAATTTTCATCCGGCCCTGCTATAACCGCACTATGAAAAATTTTATCACCCTCCCCTATAAGCTTGAGCGCGATCCGCCGCCTTTTGAGACCAACGAGATTAAAACCCCGGAATCGCTGCCGCGTTATTTTATCAAGGAATTCACCCGACCGGGCCAAACGGTCTTCGATCCTTTCGCAGGCCTCGGCACCACCTTGTTCGTAGCTGAATCTTTAAAACGCATCCCCTATGGGATCGAGGCCGATCCGCGCCGCCATGCATGGGTAGCCGGACAGATGGACAACTGGATGAATCTGATTTGTGCGGATAGCGCCCGGGCTGCCACACTCGGTTTGCCCCGGATGGATTTTTCCCTGACGGCACCGCCTTTCATGGCGATCACGCATAAATGGAATCCGTTGTATGGCGGCGATTCGGCGAAAGATGGATATGACTCTTACCTGAAGCGCATGCGGCACATCTATAAGCAGGTGAACAAAATCATGAAACGCAAGGCCCGCATCGTTGTGCAAGTGGATAATATTCCAGGGCGTCGTTTTACCCCGCTGATCCGCGACCTCAGCAACGCCTTATCAAAAGAACTAACCCTCGAAAATGAAATCACAGTCGCATGGCGCGGCGGGCGGGATGATTACCGCCATACTACCTGCCTGGTTTTCAGGAACAACTAGGCCGCCTGCTTTTGCGCCTCAGCCTTGGCCACGGCAAACGCCCAATCAAGCCATGGCGTCAACGCCTGAATGTCCGTAGCCTCAACTGTAGCCCCAGTCCAGACGCGCAAACCCGCCGGGGCATCACGGTGTCCCGCCGTATCATAGGCAATCCCGTCTTTTTCCAGCAATTTGGTCATAGCCTTGACAAACGCAGCCTGACCATCGTCATCAAGCGATGACACATAACTATCGGTAATTTTGAGACAGGGCGACGTGCGTGAGCAAATCGCCTGATCATCCGGCAAAAATTCAATCCATGCCGTTCTACCGACCCAGTCTTGCAGGGCTTTAAAGTTCGCCTCACTGCGTGCCCGCGTAGCCTTGAGGCCACCGATCGATTCAACCCATGTCAGCGCATCAAGGCAATCCTCGACCGCGAGCATCGACGGGGTATTGATAGTCTCGCCTTCGAACAGACCTTTGATCAGCTTACCACCGCTGGTCATGCGGAAAATTTTGGGCAGTGGGCGGCCCGGGTCAAAACTTTCAAGTCGCGCAACAGCACGTGGCGACAACACCAGCATACCGTGTGCCGCTTCACCGCCCAGCACCTTTTGCCATGACCATGTTGTCACATCAAGCAATGACCACGGCATATCATAAGCAAACACCGCCGAGGTCGCATCACAGAAAGTCAAGCCTTGGCGGTCAGGCTTGATCCAGTCAGCATGCGGCACCATCACGCCTGAGGTTGTGCCGTTCCAGGTAAAGACAACATCGCGGTCAGTATCGACTTGCCCCAGATCGGGCAGATGACCAAACCCGGCTTTAAAAGTCCGCACATCTTCAAGTTTAAGCTGGGTGGTAATATCCTTGAGCCATTCAATGCCAAAGACATCCCAAGCCATGACATCCACACCCCGCGCCCCCAGCATCGACCACATCGCCATTTCGATCGCCCCGGTATCTGAAGCGGGCACGATGGCAATCTTATAATCTGCAGGAATTCCCAGAAGGCTGCGGTGCTTTTCAATAACCGTTTTCAATTTTTCCTTGCCCGGCGCAGCGCGGTGCGAACGGCCCAAGAACGCACCTGCCAGATGATCGAGCGACCAGCCGGGTCGCTTGGCACAGGGGCCAGAGGAAAAACAGGGATTCACAGGGCGGGCGACGGGTTGCGTGGTCATGGTGTTACCTTTATCTGCTGTCAGCATAAATTATGGCCGGGCTGTGCCCGGATAGGCGATATTGCGAAGCACAATGCCATTCCACGATTAGAATTTTTCTGTCAAACTGTCCAGAGCCTAAAAAAGGATTGCGCAATGAGTTACTATCTAACCTTGGTTGCTTCTGACAAACAACTGACCCCGGGCCATCTGGCCCGCATCCAGCATTATCTTGATTCTCAAGGAATTGCCCCGGCAGGACCCCCTTGCTGGCTTTCCCCGCATCATGCTGCCGATTTGCCACTGGCAACCCGGCCTCATTTTGACCAGATGCAAGCCATGCGCCGCGGTCTGGACGAAGACCGGGTCGATTTGCTGATCAGCGCCCATGACAGCCGCCGCAAAACTCTGTTTTTCGCCGACATGGATTCAACCGTCATTACGACGGAAACACTGGATGAGCTGGCGATCTACGCTGGTGTCGGCGAGCAAGTCGCCGACATCACCCGCGCCACCATGAACGGCACCATCGATTTTCATGAAGCGATACGCCGACGCGTTGGCATGCTCAAGGGTTTGCCTGAAGAGATGTTGAAAAAGGTTCTCACCCAGACGGCAATATCACCCGGTGTTGAAATCACCCTGAAAGTCATGAAGAAACATGGTGTTCACGCTTGTCTGGTCTCAAGCGGCTTCACTTATTACACCGCCCCGATTGCCGCTGCTTGCGGTTTTGATGACCATTTTGGCAATGTACTGGATATAGAAAACGGCCACCTGACCGGGCAAGTGCTGGAACCCATTCTTGATAAAAATTCCAAGCTTGAAGTACTGAAAGCCAAAACCGAGGAATTTGGCTGCGATCTACAGCAAACACTCGCCACTGGTGATGGATCAAACGACATGCCGATGATGCAGGCTGCCGGGCTGGGGGTTGCCTATCATCCGCGCCCACTGGTAGCAGAAAGCATTGATAACCAGATCGTTCATGCCGATTTCACAGCCCTCCTCTACGCGCAAGGTTATAGCGAAGCCGATATTCATGCGGTTATGAACTAGGATGTACACTGCCCTGATAATTTATCCTTCTGGTTTGGCAGCAAGTGCCTTATCATAAACTCACCGCTAACCATCTTTTCATAAAAATCCCATGACCGATAATCGCCGCTTCCTGATATCCGATGAAGAACTTGAAGATCTAATCTTCAAATATTGCCGGGATGTGACCCAGATTGCCCGCGAGGGGCGTTTCGACCCGATCACCGGCCGTGACGATGAAATCGAACAGATGATTCTGATCCTGATGCAAAAAGGCCGTAAAAATGTTGGCCTGCTAGCCCCGGCCGGGGTCGGTAAAACTGCGGTGGTCGCCGGTCTGTCACAACAAATTATCGCCGGGAATGTCCCCGATATCCTGAAGAACACCCGCGTTCTAGACGTGGATCTGGCCAGCATGTCGGCAGGCACCTCAGGCCCGGCCGAATTTCAGGGACGCTTTATTCCATTATGCAAAGGGCTAGCTGAACGTTACCGCTTTGCTGGGGAATATCCCCGCTACATCATGTTTATTGACGAAATGCACACGATTATGCCAACCGTTTCCGGCAGCGCCTATCGTGGTCTCTCCGAAGTCTTGAAACCCTATTTGACCGTGGGTGACCTCTATGTCATCGGCGCCACTACGCTTGACGAATTCCGCATGTTTGTCGCAGTTGACCCGGCAATGGATCGCCGCTTTCAGAAAGTTTTCCTCAAAGTGCCGAATGCCAAAGAAACTATACAAATCCTGATGAATCTCAAAGGCGGCTATGAGAAGCATCACGGAATCACCGTCAATCAGGCAGCCGTTGAGCGGATTATTGAACTGACGGAAACCCATATGAGAAAACGTAACCAGCCTGACAAATCGATCATTGTAATGGATGGCGCCATGGCCTACCACGTCATGACCAAAGGCACGGGTGGCGAACTGAGCATGGATGCTATCAACTTCATGGTCAGCAAGGAAGTAGGCCTGCATAAAGATGCTCTCTAGGAGCCCCTCACAGAGGCTTTGTTCTTACTTTATCCATCATTTGCACCAGCGCCAGTGCATCTTCGCAAACGATATCGACATAGCCCGGCAAGTCGCGTGGCGGCGGCTGGCCTTGCGTCACCAGCACAGTGAGCAGTCCCATCTCATACGGCACTTTGAGATTATGCAGCGTATCCTCCACCATCACGACATTTTTTTCGGAAAGGTTTAAACTGGCAAGGCCCTCTGTGAACGGCCTGCGGCTTTCTGACTTGCGATGAAAATCGAATGTCTCCAGTGCATGAATTCGGTGACGCGGAAACCAGCGACCAAGGCCAATATGTTCCAGAACTCGCAACGCCCAGTCGAAAGAACCATGAGTGACAATGGCATGATCAAGCGGGACCTGTTCGAATTGCTCAATCAAGCCCGTCGTACGCTCTAAGATCGTCTCATCCACGATCTCGTGAATGCGGTAATGCAAGGCTACCCGGTCAAGACCAAAACGTTCAATAAACACGCGGCCACTATAACCATGCTGCTGCAAGGATTTTTCCGCCAGTGCCACCAGTTCCGGGTGAGGCACTTCAACCCCGCATTCCCGTGCAACATCTGCCATCCTGTGATTAAAATGATCGGCAAAGTCTGCAGTTAAAGGATAGAGCGTATTATCGAGATCCCAAAGAATTCCCTTGATATCCGGGAGCCTCCCCATCACATCTTTGCGGTTCATCGCCGGGCCTCTATCACTTTGTAGCCCTGCTCAACCGCCAGAATTTTAACGCTGGCAAACAACTCTTTTAAAACATCCTCGTAAGGCAAATGAGTATTCGCCACCATCAGTAACCGTCCACCGGGGCGTAAACACGCTGCGGCGCTTTGAATGAACGCACGTCCTAATTGGTTGCGAGTTATATTGCCTTCATGAAAGGGGGGATTCATAACAATAAAATCAAGAGTGGGTCCCACTTTAGGAACCACAGTCAGATCATGCCAACCACACGTGACCCGACCTGCAGCAGCCGCGGTGTTACGCCGACAGGCCTCGACCGCGCGGGCATCCGCATCCAGACAAATCAAGGATGTGACAGCCGGGCACGCTTGCAAAACATGCGTGGCCAAAAAACCATAACCACAGCCAAAATCAGCCCCGCACCCTGCTAGATCAACAGGTATATGTACTGCCAGCAAAGCTGAGCCCTCGTCAATCCGATCCCAACTGAACAGGCCGGGCCGCGAGGTAAAGCGACGCTGCACTACCGGCTGATAATCACCCTGCGCCAGCCACGTTGATTGAACATCTCTGGACACAGACTCCGATTGATTGACCTGTACCACTCGACTTTTACTACGAGAATAGCTGCTGGTGGGCAAACCCAGCGCTGCGAGATCATTTTCAATCCGGCGACCCCCAGCATCATTGGCCCCAGCAGCGAGCAAAATGCCACCGGGACCCCCCAGACAGCGCGTCGCCAACGCCAGATCGTAACGAGCTGCTTGATGCTGCTTGGGAACCAATACCAGCACACGCTCATAACAGCCAGCCGCAGGAATTTCAGAGATAAGTGTGACAGATTGAGCAGGCCAACGGTCGGCCTCGTACTTCAAGGGTTGAACTACATGCCACGACCCGGTCTGCAACGGTACCCCCGGCCCAAAAATTCCGTTAATAAATAAGATGTCGCCGGCGGTGGTGGGGAGGGCGGCAAAGCAATGCAGCAAGGCAGAAAGAGGAGCGGGATCAGACATAAAAGTAAACTAGCATTTTCTGTCAAAAAAGGAAATCGCGGGGCCGGGTGGATGGGTGGGTGGCCCCGCGATTCTCTTTAAGCCGCCCCCTAAAAAGCAGGACAGCAACTCTAGATGGCCCACACTACAGTTATCCCCTCCTATAATTTATCAGGCCAACGCACTCACATCCGCCACAAGGTTACCCCCGGCGACCAGATCCGCCACACTCGCACCACCGACGCCACCCACGATCAGGGCAGCGGACACGAAGGCACCAATGACGTCACCCGTCGCGTTGATCTCAAGCAGCATATCGCTACCGCTTGCAGTCAGGCGGACAAAATCTTCAAGGGCATCTGAAAGAGGATCATAACCCTGCAACAGATCATGAATATTTATGACATCATGATCAAACGTGATTGAAAAATCGTGGATCGTATCAATATAACCATCAAGAATATCAAACACGAACGTATCACTGCCTTCTTCGCCGTACAGATGATCGGCACCAAGGCCGCCGACAATAATGTCATTGCCAACACCGCCATAAACGGTATCGTTGCCATTACCACCAACAAGATAATCGTTATCGTCAATTAAGGGCACGGCAATCGTGCGATCATCAATCGTGACATCGATGATCACATCATTGTAATCAGCATCACCAAGATTGGCTAAATCTTCGAAGCCGACCCGCAAAGTGGTCGGATCGTCGGGATCCAGAACCCCTGAAACGACGTGCTGGGCGTTGTCCGGGTTGATGCCGTTATCACCATTGCGCGGCGTCGCGTGATAGAGCGGGCCATTGAGAATTCTTTCAATAACGCCATCTGTCCATACCAGCTTGATGTCAGCAGCATTGTCATCGATAGTGGCAATTCGTTCGTCGGCCAAGCCGTTATGATAAATGAAACTCAAGCTACCCGTAGCAAAATCAACCCCGGCATAACCACCGTTAGTATTGTAACCGTTTGAGATAATAAATAGCCCGAAATCACTGCCGGTCTGTCCATTCAAATCAAGGGTGTACGTAGCGCCTGCCGCCACGGCTTTAGCATTCACAAACCCCATGTGGACATCAATAATTTCGCCAGCTTGGTTAACCCGATAAAAACCCAATGAATTCTTGTAACCTGCATCAGTACTGACGAACGTCATCCTGACCGTAGTTTCAAAACTAACACTGAGGTCATCGGGCTGAATACCCAGACCGGGCTGCGCCTCAACCGGAAGTGAACTACCTTCACTTAGTGCAGGGAAAATCAGGGCAGCATAAAAGGTATGCTGCAATTGATAATACTGAATTGTCCCGGCTACCCCGCCATTAGGACCACCACGCAACACATCATCCCCGTCCCCGCCATTGAGCCAGTCATTGCCACTGCCGCCATCAAGAGAGTCGCTTCCGGCTGAACTCCAAATAATGTCGTTACCCGTGCCGCCATAAGCAGTGACAGTTCCAAAATTATAGCTCAGACTGGTCAGATTGATGATATCGTCGCCAGCACCGGCGTCTATTACTTCAACCCCGGACACGCGCGCACCCGATCCTGAACTATGACTTGGACTAGCCGTGTCATCAGCGATCAAAGCATCGTTACCATCGGTCATAACCAAAGTATCATTACCCGCATCGCCGCGGAGAAAATCATAGCTCTGGTTATAACCCTCGAGCGCGACCAGATCACCGGTCTGGGTGTTCAGCGTAAAATAACCGGAGGCCCAGATCGAGTCCGCGACATATTGAAGGGTATCATTGTCGTTGCCACCGCTGACAATATCTGCCCCCAAGCCACCGGAAACCCAGTCATTGCCATTCATGCCATTGACCCGGTCATTGCCAGTCCCGCTATCAACAATATCAGCGCCGTCACGGGCATTGATAATATCATCCCCCGCATTCGCCCAGATAATATCATTCCCGGCACCGCC